>JAYVSX010000072.1:0-7345 GCA_043774975.1 Rubrivivax sp. | reverse complement strand
CGCGGCCCAGCGTGATGTCGAAGAAGAACTTCAGCCCGGACAGCGTCGCGTTGAGCGTGATCGGCGAGGTGCCCGAGTCAACCAGATGCAGTTGGAAATCGCGCAGGTCCTCGACCGTGGCGGTATCGGGCGAGCGCTTGAGATAGACCGTCAACTTGCGAACGGCGCGGATGTAGGCCTGCTGGGTCTTCTCCTCCAGCTTGCGCATGCGCATGTCCTCAAGCATGCGCTGACGCAGCGGCGTGCCTGTGTGGGTGGTCGTGTCCATGGTTGCAGCTCCGTTGATGAACGAGGCGGATTGCCTCGCTCGCCAACTTCGCAGAAACGCGACTGCAACGGGCAGCCAAGATGCGGCCGAAGCGCTTACCGCGATAGCGGTTTAGTCCTACGCTGCCTTGCGGTCACCCAAGCCGGGGCGGCATCAGCGGCATCAGCGACATCATCCACATCCCGGGTCTGGTCAACGCGTCTGCGCTTGATCGTCGCGCCGATGCTGACTTGCTGGTCAGGTCGGAGCCTGGTTCACATTTCGCCGTCCCAGTAGTCGAGTTCGCCGCTTTTCCGGTGAACGCTGTGGAAGTTCGGTGCGCCCACCAGGTATTTGTCGGAGTCGGGGTATTCGCAGATCTCCACAGGTTCGTTGGTGCCGATCGATATGTACTTCAGTGGTGCGTCAGAGGTGTTCAAGATGTGGTGTGGGTACTCGGGTCCGGGTGGGATGAAGATAACGTCGCCTGCGCTGATGGGCAGCATCTCACCCGCCACGCGCAGGGTACCCTTGCCTTCCAGCACGATGAACATCTCTTCTTCGGCATGATGAAAGTGGTAGGGGCAGCTGCGCTTGCCCGGCGGCAGCGTGTCCACTGCTGCGGCCAGCTTCTTGGCGGCGGTGCCTTGCGACAGGCGCCCGCCCAAGCTTTCGTACAGACTGCCTCGCACGAAATGCTTCAGTTCGACACCGTCGACATTTCGAATCAACCGGGTAGAAAGATCCTGGGGCTTGTCGCTCATTTCGCAATCCTTCTCGTGGGGTGAACCATCGAACGGGTTTTCAAGCGGTGGTCAACGGCTGGTCAAGCGAGCACAACACCTTGCGCTAGTCACAGGATATGTCGTTCAGCCTGGCGCAAGTCGCGCACCTGAAGTCCTGTGTCTACAGGGTTCGCCCGGGCGTTGTAGGTTTCAGCTCGCGCCCTCTCAGATCCGCATCGGACTGACCACGTACTTGAACCCCGGCCGCTGTGGGCAGGTGAAGAGCACGCTGGATTGGCCATCGCGCAAGGCCATGTGCACGGTGTCGAGGCGGGTGTCAGCCAACACGTCGGTCAGGTACGCGACGTTGAAGCCCACCTCGACGCGGCCACCGCTGTAGTCAACCTCCAGGTCCGCCACCGCTTCTTCGTGCTCGGCGTTGTTGGACGTGACCCGCAGCAGGCCGTTTGACAAGGTCAGGCGGATGCCGCGGAAGCGCTCGCTGGTGAGGATGGCCACACGCTGCAGGCTGGCCAGCAGCGCGGCGCGGTTCAAGTGCAGGGTGATGGGATGGCCCTGTGGCACCACACTTTGGTGGTTGGGATATTTGCCTTCCACCAGGCGGCTGAGAAAGTCGATCTGGCGCAGCTTGAAGTGAACCTGTGCGCTGGCCAACCGCACCTCAATCCGGTTCGAAGGGGCATGAGCCGGTTGTTGGTCACTGACTTGGGTGCTGGGTTCGCCGCTCGATGCGCCGCCATGTTCGTCGCCTTGTTCGTCACCCTGTTCGCGCAACAGGCGCAGCAGCTCTTGGACGGTTTTTCGGGGCAGGATGACCGCCTGTCTGGGCAGGTCCAGATCAACGGCCGCTTCAGCCAATGCCAGGCGGTTGCCATCTGACGCCACCAGGGTCAACAAGCCACTTTCCACCACCATCAGCACGCCGTTCAGGTAGTAGCGGATGTCGTGCGCGGCCATCGCAAACTCCACCTGCTCGATCAGCGACATCAGCACGCCCGGGTCTAACGAAAAGACGGGCCCGTAGTCGGCGGCCTCTTGCACCAGCGGAAAGTCGGCCGCGGGCAGGGTCTGCAAGGTGAAGCGGCTGCGGCCGCCTTGCACCGTGAGCTTGTTGTGGGCGGCGGTGATGGACACCGTGGCGTCGGCGGGCAGCGCGCGCAGGATGTCGGCCAGCTTGCGTGCGCCCACGGTGGTGGCCAGCTCGCCGGCGTCGCCACCCAGCTGCGACTGGGTGCGCACCTGCAGCTCCAGGTCGGAGCTGGTCCACTCGATCTGGGCGCCGGTCTTGCGCAGCAGCAGGTTGGCCAGGATGGGCAGGGTGTGGCGCCGTTCCACGGTGCCCAGCACGGCTTGCACAGCGGCCAGGCAGTGGTCTCGCCTGGCTTTCAGGATCAGCATGTGGGGCCCCTTCTGGAGCGACTGCTGTCGGTCGGGGTGAACAACATGGCCTGCTCGCTGCTGTGTTTGGTGGAAAAGCTGCGCATGAAGTTGCGCAGCACTTCAGCGGCCACCAGGCCCTGCGACTGGCAGGCCTGCACAAAGGCGTCGCGCAGTTCGCGTTCCACGCGGATGCGCATGCCGGCATCTTTGGTGTTCATGGTGGATTTCTCCTATTCGGATACACATATGTGTATCCATTGCAAGAAGATCATACCGCGTGACTTGGGTGTGCGGGCTGCTTTTGTGGCCAGTGCTGCGCGTCCTGCCGTGACTCCGTGCGCCAGAGCGCTGACAAACATCGTGTTGCACACCAAGCTCGGGCTGGCCTCACCATGCCGCCCTCCTAGCCATTCGCCTTGCCACCCCTGATGTTCCGTCGATCCCGTGCCCCCACCTTCTTCCGTCATGGCCAGCGGCGCTCGCGCTGGCGGCTGCCACGCTGGCTCTGGTTGCTGCTGCTGGGCGCCGCGCTCGGTGCCGGTGCCGTGGTCGTGGTGCAGCAGAAAGTGCTGCCACCGCGCTTGACAGCGCAGGCATCCAGCCAGCTGAGCACGGCCTTCGACGTGGCTGAGGCGCAGCGTGTGCGTCTGGCGCAAGCCCTGACCGTGGCGACAGCGCAGCTGACCGAAGCCCAGGACGCACGCCAGGTCTTGACCCAGGAACTGGCGGCCAGCCGCACCGCGGCAGAGCGCCAGCGGGGCGATCTGGCGGCGGTGGTCGAGTCGCTTCCACCCGACCCGCGCGCTGGTGCGGTGGCGGTGCGTGCGCTGCGCTTTGTGGGCAGCGGTGGCGGCCAACTGGCCTACGACGTGGTGCTGACCCGCGAAAAGGCCACCGCGAGGCCGCTGGCAGCGGTGATGCAACTGGTGGTCTCGGGCGACTCGGCGCGTCGCGGCGAGACCAGCGTCACGCTGCCGCCGGTGGCGCTGGCGCTGGGCCTGCACGCCGTGTTGCGTGGCACCCTGCCGCTGCCAGAGGGTTTCAAGCCGCGGCAGGTCAACGTGCGCATCCTCAGTGGGCTGGCCGGGCCGCTGCTGGGCTTGCGCGTGGGACTGGTCAGGTAGCTGAGAATGTTGGCCTTCCCGTCAAACGCCCGCAGGGCCACGCCAGTGGCTTCGTTGGACCCGGCGCAACAGTTCGGCCTGTCGTTGTTGGGTTCAAGCCTGCTGCTGGCTGTCGTGTTGGCCTTGAGTGGCTGCGCCAGCGTTGCGCCGCAGCGCGCTGGTTTACCGCCAGCTCAGGCACCACCGCAGACGCCAGCCCAGACACCACCCCAGATACCGGCGCCATCTGGCCCGATGGCGCGCACCCAGGCGGCCGAAGCGCTGGCCATCGAGCAGCAGTGGTTGCAGGACTGGTTCCGCGGCACGCCGGTTCGCATAACGCAGCGCAGCGACGGCATCCTGAGCATCGATGTGCCGCGCGAATTCTGCTTCGACAGCGGGCGCAGCCAGATCAAGCCAGCGCTGTCCGCAGTGCTCGACAAGGTGGCTCAAAGCTTGCAGCGTCGACCGACATCAAGGCTGATCTTGCTTGCCGCGCCGGCCGACCCCGCCGGCGTGGCGGGGGTGCCCGCGCTGGGCCTGCAGCGCGCCATCAGCGTTCAGCGTCATCTGCGCGACCGCGGCATCGCCATCGCCCGCTTGGCCGAACCGCAGGCCGACGGCAGCACGGGCGTTCAACTGCGCATGGGCATGCCAGCGCCCTGAGCCACAGCGAAGTGGCGGTATCACCGCCGCCACCCGGCCCTGCGCCTGCCGCGGATGAAAATCACGGCCAAGGCAACAGGCGCGCTGCGATGAAAATCGCCACCACTGACAACAGGGGATCGGCCTGATGCACACTGCTTTGCGCTGTGCGATCACCGTGTGATTTCCATGAGATCGCCATTCCTGCCCAGCGCGCCTTCGGCCGACAAGAAAGCAACATGAACATCGAACACACCCGTCCACGCAGCGCGCCCGGTCCCACTGCGTCGCCGCTGGGCGGCTTGGTAAAGCGGGCGCGTGGCACGCTGAAGTTCGCTCTGAAGATCGCGCTGGGGCTCATCGGCCTGGTGCTGCTGCTGGGTGCGCTGATGCTGGGTTTGATGCTGGCAATAGGCATCGTGATCTGGGCTCGCCTGCGCGGCCGCAAAGCGGTGCCTGGGGTGTTCAAGGCGGCGTTTGCCAAGGCTCGGCATCGGCCATCGGTAGCGGCTGGCGACGTGGTTGACGTCGAGGTGCGTGAGGTTCCAGACACCGCCAGCCAGAGCCGCAAATTCTGATAGCAAGTCCTGATCATCGACCACCACCGGCAGGCCCGGCCGATTTTTTGAGGGCTCGGTAGGGGCAGGCCCGCAAGCTACGATCATCAGTCATGACGCTGCAACGACGCACCCTGCTTCTGTCCGGCTTGACCGTGCCCGCAACGGCATGGCCAGCGTCAACGCCTAAGCCATTGACGCTGGCGGCGGCTTCCGATCTGCGCTTTGCGCTGGACGAACTGGTGCGCGACTTTCGCGCCACCCGCCCGGCGGCGCGTATCGACGTGGTCTACGGCTCGTCAGGCAAACTCAGCGCTCAAATTCAGAACGGCGCGCCGTTCGACATCTTTTTCTCGGCCGACCAGGCCTATGCCTTGCAGCTTCAGCGGCTGAACCTCACCCACGGCGAAGTTCGGCCCTATGCGGTGGGCCATCTGGCGCTGTGGAGCATGGACCCTGAACTGGGGGCTCTGGGACTGGATGAGGTGGTTCGCCACCCGCGCGTCAAGCGATTTGCCATTGCCAACCCCGAGCACGCGCCCTACGGTGAACGCGCGATGGAAGTCTTGCGCCACCGCGGTCTGCTGGACCTGGTGCGACCCAAGCTGGTGCTGGGCGACAACGTCAACCAGGCGGCGCAGTTTGTGCAAACCGGCGCGGCCCAAGCGGGGCTGGTGTCGTTGTCACTGTTGCTGGCGCCCGCCACCCAGGGCCAGGGTGCCTGGAAGCGGGTGCCTCAGGCCTGGCACAGCCCTTTGATCCAGGCACTGGTGGTGCTGCGCCGCGCAGCAACTTCCACGTTGGCTGCTGATTTTCTGCAGGTCCTGCAGGCGCCACCTGCCCAAGCCTTGTTGCAGCGCTATGGCTTTGCACTGCCCCAGGTCTCCACCGGGAAAGGCAGCCCCAACCCTGACAGTCAGCACAACAGCCGCGCCCCACGCCCATGAATGAAGGCGACCTGCAGGCGCTGACGATCACTTTGAGGCTGGCCGCCAGCACGACCCTGGCCTTGCTGCTGCTGGGCACGCCGTTGGCCTGGTGGCTGGCCCGCACACAGTCCAGGGCGGCGGCCTGGGTCGACGCGCTGGTGGCCTTGCCGCTGGTGCTGCCGCCCACCGTGCTGGGCTTTTATCTGCTGGTGCTGATGGGGCCGCAAGGCGCGCTGGGCCAGGCGCTGGCGGCGATCAGCCTGCCGCCCTTGGTGTTCAGCTTCTGGGGGCTGCTGGTGGCGTCCGTCTTCAGCTCGTTGCCGTTCATGGTGCAGCCGCTGCGCGATGCTTTTGCGGCGGTTTCGCCGCGCCTGCTGGACGCGGCCGCCACGCTGCGGGCATCAAAGCTGGACACCTTCTTCAGCGTTGCGGTGCCGCTGGCGCGGCGCGGTTTTTTGTCTGCCGTGACCTTGACCTTTGCCCACACGGTGGGTGAGTTTGGCGTGGTGCTGATGGTGGGCGGCAACATCCCCGGCTCGACCCGCGTGCTGTCGATGGCCATCTATGACCACGCCGAGTCCATGAACTATGGCGCAGCGCATGTGCTGGCTGGCGGCCTGTTGTTGACGTCGTTTGCGGCGCTGTTGGTGCTGAACCTGTCGCAGCGCCAGCGGGCCCGGGTCGGCCCATGATTGAAGCGCGCTTCTTGCTGACCCAAGGCAGCTTCCAGCTCGACGTGGCCTTGCAGTTGCCCGGCGCCGGTGTGACCGTTCTGTTCGGTCCTTCAGGTTGCGGCAAGACCA
This sequence comes from Rubrivivax sp., assembly GCA_043774975.1. Lineage (GTDB taxonomy): Bacteria > Pseudomonadota > Gammaproteobacteria > Burkholderiales > Burkholderiaceae_C > Rubrivivax. The sequence continues at coordinate 935 of JAYVSX010000072.1, read as the reverse complement.
CCTTGCTGCGCTGCCTGGCGGGCCTGCAGCAGGCGCCGCAGGGCGTGTTGCGCGTGGCGGGTCAGGTCTGGCAAGACCCGACCTGCTTCAAACCCACCCACCAGCGCGCGGTGGGCATGGTGTTTCAGGAAGCCAGCTTGTTTCCGCACCTCACGGTGCAAGGCAACCTGGACTTTGGTGCGCGGCGCTCGCAGCGGGCCGGTCGGCGCCTGGGCCTGGGCCCGGGCATGCAGGAGGCCGTGGAACTGCTGGACATTGGCGCGCTGTTGCCACGGCGCCCTGAAACGCTGTCGGGCGGCGAACGTCAACGGGTGGCCATTGCCCGCGCTCTGGCCTGCAGCCCCCAGCTGTTGCTGATGGACGAGCCCTTGGCAGCCTTGGACGCGCGGCGCAAGGCCGAAATCCTGCCCTACCTGGAGCGCCTGCAAGCGGCGCTGACCGTGCCCATGGTCTACGTCACCCACGCCGCCGCTGAAGTGATGCGCTTGGCTGACCACCTGGTGCTGATGGACGCGGGCCGGGTGCAGGCGCAAGGGCCACTGCACGAACTGAGTACGCGGCTGGACGTGGCACTGGCCCAGGAAGAGGACGCCGGCGTGGTGTTGAGCTGCACCGTGACTGAGCGCGACACACCCTGGCAATTGACCCAGCTGGTTTTTGATGGTGGCGCACTGTGGACCCGCGACGCCGGTCACGCGGTGGGCCAGCGCTTGCGCGTGCGGGTGGCCGCGCGCGACGTCAGCGTGTCGCTGGCGGTCTTGCCCGACACCAGCATCAGCAACCAGCTGCCGGGCGTGGTGCAGACCATCGCGGACGACGTTCAGCCCTCGCAGGCGCTGGCGCTGGTGCGGGTGGGCGCGGTGTCGATCATGGCCCGGCTGACACGCCGTTCGGTGCAGCGTTTGCAGCTGCAGCCGGGCAGCGCGGTGTGGCTG
>JAYVSX010000071.1:0-33687 GCA_043774975.1 Rubrivivax sp. | reverse complement strand
GTGCACGGCTGCCTTAGATTGATGGTTGACTTTCATACCTACCTCGTTACTCACTGATCTCTCGGGGGTAGGTGGCGCAGGTCATATTGGCACGGGGGGGTGCTGGCACGAGTTCAAGTTCGACTTTGAAAAGCGATAGCTTCGTAATGCGACTGCCGAGCGCACTCACGAACTGTGCGATCGGGCGACGGAATCCTCCAGCGATCACCAGCGCGACGATCGGCCACGCCAGTGCCTTGACAAGCTCGACCACCGAAAGGGTGCCTGAGGAGGAAGGCATCGCGGGCGCCGATGCCGGCGCCTGGGCCATCACGTCGCAAGCTGCAAAGGCGCCCACCGCGAGAAGCACCACGATCGAAGTGAAATACGTCTTCTTCATCGCGCCTCCTCCAAGATGACCTTGACCTCGATGTCTACACGCAGCATATGTCTGGCAGAGAGTGCGCATTGCCATGTCCGCTCACGTGCTCGCGCATCGACTCGAAGAACACGTGCCTGGGCTTTTTTTCGCGGTCGCGGCGGGGGCCTGCTCAACCTGTAGCATCTTCTCGTCCTGTCTGCGTGAGCGACGCGAGCTTGCCATCCACCGCATCCGAATCAACGCAATCACAAGCCTTCAATCCGTGCTTTCTCATCAATTCGAAGAACACACGCCGCAGCTTTCCGCTCGCGGCAGCGGCATGCGCGATGTTGCCATGGCTGCGGCGCAGTGCATCGACCAGGTAAGCGCATTCGAACTCACACACCAGTTGGTTCTTCAGCTTCTGAAACGGCCCGTCCGTGGAGGCAACGCGAATCAGGCCAGCATCGGGCACCCCCGGCTTCGTGTCGTGCGGCAGCGGCAGATCGTACGGATCGACCGGCCGGGTAAATTGCACGCAGGTAAGGTACTTGACGCTGTTCTCGAGCTCTCGCACATTGCCCGGCCAGTTGTAGGCAAGCAGCCGTAGCATCGCGCGGTTGGAGAACACTGGGCGCGGCAATCTGTATGCTTCGGAATAGCTTTCGCAGAACGCCTCAAGCAAGAGTGGGATGTCGTCGCGGCGCTCACGCAGGGGCGGCACCTCGACCGGGACTACCCGCAAGCGATACAACAAGTCCTCGCGAAAGCGCCCGTCTCTTGCGGCCGCCTGCAAATCGGCATTGGTCGCGGCAATGAAGCGCACGTCAGCCTTGCGCAGCCGCGCTTCGCCGAGCCGGCGGTACTCCTTCTCCTGAACGAAGCGAAGCAGTTTCACCTGGCACGGCATGGGTAGCGAGTCGACCTCGTCGATGAACAAGGTGCCGTTCTCCGCCTCTGCTACCAAGCCTTCGCTCTTCTGGCGCGCTCCCGTGAAGGCACCGCCGACATGCCCAAACAACTCATTCTCGAACAGTTCGCTTGGCATGCCGCCACAGTTCACGGCGACGAACTTCTTTCCTGCCCGTGGGCTGCACTGGTGTGCATACCGTGCGTAGCGCTCTTTACCCACCCCGGTCTCACCGGTGATGAGGATCTCAACGTCAGTGCCGGCGATCTTCGAGATGAGGTCCAACACGCGCCTATGAGCCGTGCTTTGCCCTATCGGTGCGCACTGAACCATCCAAGGCTTTCGCGCAGCTAGCGTGGCTCAAACCTTCGCCGTCGCATTGGCGGTGAAGGCTGGCGAAGGCATGAAGCGTTGCCGGACACCGGCAACGCCACCGAAACCAGCCACGCCATCGATGAGGAGACCTCAAGGCACATCTCTCAACCTTTCAGGTGAATCGCAGGCTGAAGCCCCTTCACTGAAATTCGACGCTCCGCTACCCGGCATTCAGGCAAAGGCAGTTCGACGAAATCGCACCCCTATTCTTCGCCCGCGCGCCCGACCGTTAACAATATATCGTGCACGTTCACGATTCACAATTCACATCCTCTTTAGTGAGGAGGAGGTATCACAGGCGCATCGAACGCGACCGTCTCCGGCCCGCGCAGCCTCGTCACACTCTTTGCACGTGTTGCCTCATAGGGTTTGGCGAAGGACGACATCATGCTCCAGATGCCTGCAGTTCGGAGCGCCGCTCCCCTAGAACGGGTTATGCAAGACCTTAGAGCCCGTTAATAAGTAACTTGAACAATCACATCGGTCGAATCCGGTAGTTCCAATCACCGTGAAACGCTCCGAGTTCGAGGTGAATGGCGTCCATGTCGTCGTCGCTGACCACGATGCCCTTGGGATAGTCGTTGGTGTCGAGTTCGGCGTGCACAGTCAGTCCGCTGCTGGTCTTGGTGCTGGCGATCAGATTGACGATGACCTCGTGGCTGGTCAGCGGACGCGCGCGCCAGTTCATCGTGATGAATGAAAACAGCCGATGCTCGATCCTGTTCCACTTGCTGGTGCCCGGAGGGAAGTGGCACACATTGATGGTGAGTCCGGTCTCCTTGGCCAGCCGGCTCAATTCGAGCTTCCACAGCCGCACGCGGTGACCGTTGCTGCCGCCGCCGTCGGCCGTGATGGTTAGCTGTTTGGCCTTGGGATAGCGCGGTTGACCCATGCTGTGCCACCAGCGCCGGATGGTTTGCACAGCGAACGCTGCCGTGTCGTGGTCGGTGCCGACGCTGACCCAACCTTGATCAGCGCCGATGTCGTATACGCCGTAGGGGTTGGCCCGGCCGAGCTCGGGATTGACGAAGTCGTGTACGTTGACGGCCTCAGGCTCGCCCGCTGGCCGCCATTCCTTGCCAGCGTTCTTGTAGGAGCCAACCAACTCCTTCTTCTTGGTATCCACAGAGATCACCGGTTGTCGGCGAGCTATCGCAGCGCTGACGACGGCGTTGATGTGTTCGAACTGTGCGTTTCGATCAGGGCTCTGATTGCCCTCAATGACCTTGGCGTTGCCTTGAAGGCTGTAGCCCTCGGTCTTGAGCAACTGACCCACCACGACGTGGCTGACGCTGTGGCCAAGCACGACAAGTTCGCTGGCCAACACGCGCAGGCTCTTGAGGTCCACCGCAGCGGCGTCATCGGATCGCCTCGAGTGGTGGGCTCTACCAAGGACAGCAGGTCGGCCACAAGCGTCGGATCCTTGAAGGTCGCGGACTTGCGTCCTCCGCCGCTGCGCCGCACCGACGAGATCGGCGCAAGCTGAGGCCCCGCAAGGAACTCATTTCGCGTGCCATCGAACTCCTGCAAGCCGGCCATGATCGTGCCCCGCGCCAAGCCCGTGGCCGCAGCGACCTGCGAGACACCGGCTCGTCCGATCACCTTGGCCTCAGCAGCAGCGAGCACACGACGTTGGCGCTCATCCAGATGCTCTCGCAACAGGGTCCAACGTTGGCCAATCGGTGATTCGCCGTGCATGGGCAGCAAGCCCAACTGACATGGCCAAAGTGTTCAAGTTATTTATTAACGAGCCCTTAGCTCTCTCGCATAGGCGCTTGTCTTGAGTGCGCAAGGCACAGGTGTATGAATCACGTCCTTCTTTCCTGGCCACGATCAGCCCCCGGGGTGGTCAACACTGCCGTTCGACGCAATGTCGGCCGGGTTGCCGCGACGACTCGGTTTTTATGCAAGGCCACGCTGAGCCATCATCAGCACATCCGCCAGCGATCCGCCTTGCCACATGAATAGCACCCACCACCTTCCCGCCAGCGTTGAGACCTGCCACTGGGGCGCCTTCGATGCCACCCTGCCGCCGGTCATGACCGTCGCGAGCGGCCAGCGTTTCACGATCGCCACCGTCAGTGGTGGGGCTGCCGTGTTGCCGCCAGCGGGTTTCCATGTGCCGCCAGAACTGCTCGACATTCACGCCCGCTCACCCGTGCTCGCGCCCGGGCACATCCTGACTGGTCCGGTCGCAGTTACAGGCGCACAACCCGGTGACGTGCTGGAGGTCCGCATCGTCGACGTTCAGTTGCGGCAGGACTGGGGCTACAACGTGATCCGCCCACTGGCCGGCACGCTGCCTGATGAATTCGATGTCTACCGGCACCTCAACATCCCGCTGGACGCCAAACGCATGGTGGCAACGCTGCCCTGGGGTTTGGAGCTGCCGCTGCACCCCTTCTTTGGCGTGATGGGCGTTGCGCCGCCAGCGCACTGGGGCCGCATCAGCACCATCCAGCCACGCGCGCATGGCGGCAATATCGACAACAAGGAACTCGGACCCGGCAGTTCTCTGTACCTGCCGGTATTTGTGCCTGGCGCGATGTTCTCCTGTGGCGATGGACACGGCGCACAAGGCGATGGCGAGGTCTGCACCACTGCCATCGAAACAGCGCTGCTGGGTACCTTTGAGCTGGTGCTGCACAAAGGCCAGGCACTGACCTACCCGCGGGGCGAGACACCCACGCACTGGATCACCATGGGCATGGACCCCGACCTCGACCAGTGCCTCGCCATGGCCCTGCGCGACATGATCGCGTTGCTCGGCCAGAAGGCTGGCCTGAGTCGGGAAGACGCCTACACACTGTGCAGCCTTGCTGTCGACTTTCGCATCACGCAGACCGTCAATGGCCACCGCGGCGTGCACGGCATGCTGCGCAAGTCGCTGCTCGGGCGCCAGGCCCCATGATGGGCCGGTTGACTGATCTTGCCGACCGGCATCCGTACGCGCCAGATGGCACAACAGCCACGGCGCCGCAGAAGATTGATCTTGCTGGTGGGCGGTGCAGGGTTTGAACCTGCGACCCCTGCCGTGTGAAGGCGAATGGCGCGCTCTGTCGCAAGCTCCAGCGCAGGCAACGCGCGCCATCAGCGCGCGCTTTCCGACCGTGTTTTACACCAAAACATGCACCAGACATCAGGCCGCGCCCTTGACCTTCTCAAAGGTCCTGAGCCCACCCAGGCCCAGCATGCCCAGCATCAGCTGCCACAAGTTGTCGTCGATGCCAGGCAGCGGCGGCAGCGGGTGTCCAAGCACGATGCCGCCCCAGGCCAGCATGGGCCTGCCCACGTACTGCGCGAACAATGCCAATGCGCATACCCAACCGATGGCCGGACGCCACCCGCTGGTGAATGCGCTGGGGCTGCTGGCCTCGGCCCGGTTCACGTCCAGCTGGCCCTGCACGATCATGGCCTCTTGCGCCAGGCGCTGGACCTCCTGCTCGGTCTTGTCCGGCCAAATTCGCTTGACAGCTGCGGTAGCCAGTTCCAGGCCTGCGCTGATGGGGTCTAGTGCCATGATGTTCTCCTATGCCATGAAAGGCCTCGTACCGGTCGCGTCGATGACCAGCACATGCCCGCGCGGCTTCGCGCTGAAACTGATGTGCACCCATCGACCAAACTCGCAGATGATTTGATCGAACTCGATCCCTGAATCCTTCAGCACGATCACGATGGCGGAAGGGCTGCCAAACCCAGGCGCGATGAAATCGGCTGCCTGGCCGGTGAGGTGCTGGCTTTTGCGCTGCCCGCCAACGGCGGCGTTCAGCAGCGCACAGCGGTAGCCGCTGGTCACGATGATGGGCACCGCCAGCCGGGTGCGCACCTGCTCCAGCAGCAGCGCAGTCTGGCGCAGGCAGCCCAGTGCGGCCAAGTCCGGCGTGTTGTCGATACCGCGGTGCTGTGTGGCCGTGAGTTCGGCCAGGCTGAAATGAGGCGTGAGCATGCCCTGGCTCATGGCTTGCGCTCCACCAAGCGGTCCAGCTTGACATCGATTTTGTTGAGCTGATCGCGCATCAATGAAAGGCTTTCGCTCAACACCTTGTCCTGTCTGCCGTCGCGCTCGGTCTGCGTCTGCGCGGACTGCTCCATGAGCGCGATGCGCTGCTCCAGGCGTTGGGTGTAGATCACCACCGACACGGCAACCGTAACCGTGGTGATGATGTGGCCAAGCTGGATTTCCTTCTTTAGATGCCAGCGCTGGTTTTCTGCCGAGTCTCTTGTCACCGCAAGCCCCCCACAGCCACACCCAGCAGAACAGGGGCGCCTCCCAGCAGCGTGGCCACGACGTCCCGCCAGTCAAAAATGCCGCCCTTGTGCCGGTTGTAGACCTCCCGCAACAGGGCTGCCACCGCGCAGCTTGCTGCAGCCAACACAGGGATGTAAATCTGCGCCATGCCGGAGTGCAGCAGGAAGGCCAATGCCCCAAACCCGGCTCCCGTCGCAGCAGAAATGGACCCGGCCGCAAAGTGCAAGGTCTTGTCGAACGCAGGCAGTCTCATAGTGATCTCCTTGTGTCGCGTGAATTCAAGCCCAAGCAATGGCGGCAAGGGCTTGAGGGGTCTGAGCGTCAGCAATCTGGGCGCGCAAAGATCGGCCGGTGGCGTGCGCGGCTTGCGTGCGCTGCCCGATCAGCACGCTGACGGTGGCTGTCTGCGCAGCGGTCAGCGCGACGACCGAGTTGTCTGCCAGGGTGAATGTGATCGTGGTGGGCTGGCTTCTCGCCTCCAGGGTCTGCAGCAGCAGCATGGCGTCGGTGATGCTGGCGCGGTCATCGCGGCCGCATTGGAATGCACCAAACGGCGTTTGCAGGTCGGCGGCAATGGCCGCGTCGCGTGCCGCCTTGATCTCGGACCACTTGGTGAGCCTGAGTTCCGGCATGCCAAAGACGCGCAGCCAGCGGCCCACCAGCCACCGCCAGGTGCCAACAGTTGGCGGTGGACAGGCCGCGATGGTTGCAGCGGCAGCGGCAGACACCAGGCCCAGGTAAGCGCCCGCGCTGTCGACGCCGTGAACAACATGCGGCGTGTCGATGGCCGCTGCTTGCTGTGAGGTGAGGGGCGTCATGTTGATTCGGCGTAGGCGCTGAAGGTGCCGGACGCGACGATGTTTGCCATAGCGTTGTCCGTGGCGATGGCCAAGGTCCACGATCCCGACAAGACGCCGCCAGCGGTTTGCAGCCCGAAGGTGCGGCTTGACGCCAACGAGTAGATCGTGGCAGCCGACAGCCCGCCGTTGTTCGGCACGTCGCCACTTTCGACTGTGAGCCGACAGTGATAGTCCGCCCCGACGGCCGTGATCGGCGCACCGCGAAACCATGCCGCGCCGCCGATGGAACTGACGCCGGTGTAGCTCAGAGCCCCGTCGCTCCCAACAGTGACATTGGCCACGGCCAGCGCGGGCGTGCCTTTACTGTCGCTTACCTGGGTGATTGGAATTGGGTTGATAGGCCCAGAAGCACCACTGGCCAGCATCATTTGCATGATCACGCTCATGTCAGCCCCGCGCCTGAGATAACCGACACGGTGCCGTCGAGAAACAGGATGGTGGCCATGCCGCGCTGGGCCAGCGTGCGGTTTCCAGTGGTGGCCGTTCCCGCCAGGCGCAGGGTGTGGCTTGTCCCTTGCGTGATGGTGATGCTTGCTGCGGTGTTGTTGTAAATGGTCACAGCGTTGCCTGCTGCGAACACCGCGTTGGGCACGGTGACGCCAGCACCAGCAGCGATGTGCTTGCCCCGGTCGCCAACCGCCAGCGTGTAGGCCGACACCTGGATGTTTTGCGGGATGTCTTTCCAGCCTAGCTCAATACCCGCGGCGTCTTGGATCACTCCAGCGGAGGTGATTACAAGTCTCTGGACGTTGTTCGTCCAGATCTCACTTGAAAACGCACCTGCCGTTCCGAAAATTCCACGTCCGCCGCTGACGTTGTAGAACAGCGCGTCCCCTGCCACCGACCCAAGCAGAAAGTCGTTTGCAGATGACGACACAGCCACGCGAGCCTCGCTTGAAGTTCTCCCGACATTTATGTGGGATAGCGCCGCAGCAGACCCTGAATAAAAAGTTGAACCTGCGCCGGAAACGGCAAGCGGAACTCCGCTGCTCGGCGCGTTGATGGTGACGTTGCCGGTGACGTTGACCCTCATCCGCTCCGCCCATGTGATCGCCGCGTTCGCAGCACCCGACGATGCGGTGTACCAAATGTGATCACCGCCTGTCTGGGCGACATAGGAAGCCGCGCCAGCTCGGCCATACTTCCACCCGCTGGAAAAGTAGGCGTTGAAGGTTGTGTTGATCGTGGACACGTTGCCAAGCAACGCATTGCCCGCGCCCCCAAACTCAAAAACTGAAGCGCCAGAACCCGCCCAAGAGCTTGGAACAACTCCAAGCCCCAGCACTCCGGCCGCGTCGACTCGTAGGCGCTCGGTGGTTGCCGTGGCCAGCGCGACAGCGTTTGCCACAGGCAGGAACATCCCACTCACCGGCACCGTGGCGCCGCTTGGGATGAAGGCCGTTGATGTGACCGCACCCGTCAGCGTGCCGCCCGTCAGCGGCAGATACAGCGCGGCCTTGGCGTAGGCTGTGGCCTGCTCTGCCCAGGCCGTGCCGTTGAAGGACTCAAACAGCCCGTTGCCATTGTTGAAGCGCCGCGCACCCGTGGGTGTGCTGGTCAGCGCACCGGCCGCTGTGGGCTCCAGCATGCAGGCCAGCGCGACGACGTGCGCACGGATGCTGGACAGCATGCCAGTGTCGTAGTTGTCGGTCTTGACGGGTTTGGTGAAGTCGATTGGCATGATCAGGAGCCTCGTGCAGTCCAGGAAAAAACGCCCGACGCCCGCACGCCTAAGCTGTCGAACAGAAGAACCTTGAAGGTGGTCGGGTTGGGCACGTCCACAAAGTCGTAGATTGCATAGCGAGCAGTCGTGCCGGAAGGCGTGACGACGATGCTTGAAACGTCGATGAAGGTCGCGCCGAAGGTCACCGTAGTGCCGCCCGAGTCGGTGCTGACCGCCGTGCCGTCGCCGCTGTCGGTCTTGAGCTTTGAATTCAGCTTGATGTTGAGCGCGCTCATCTCGATCAGGTCATCACCACCCGCAGCCGTGAAGGTCAGGCGCACCTTGACGTACCTGAAGTTGCCGGCCAGCACTTGCGTGGCCCCCGCAGTGGCGTCGGTGTACGCGTCACCGGCCAGGGTCTTGAAGGAGATTTGCACCACCATGGTCACTGCGCCGGTGACCACAACGGTGATCGGCGCAACGGTGATGGTGGTCGATGGCAGCGCCGCGCCGTAGTCGACCACGCGCTCGTAGTAGCCACTGGTGCCGCTGGGCTGAAACACCAGCGGGAAGCCCGCCACGATCTGCGCGTCGGGCGTGGCCCACGATCGGCTTTCGAAGTGCGTCTGGATTGACTCCAGCAGTGCCGGGCCGGTGACCCTGCCGCCATTCATGTACATGTTGCTGAGCGCTGCGCTCGCAAAGTCATCGTCCAGGTTGGCGCGCAGCACGTAGTCGGGCGGCTGGCTCACGGTCGCGCCGATCACCACTGGCGTGCCCACATTGCCCGCTGAATCGTAGGCCGCCACCCAATAGCCGTAAACGCCTGCCTGCTGCTCAAACACAGCCGCAAAGGTGCTGTTGCCGTTGCTGCCGATGGCCGCGCCACCAGCCCAGGTGGCGCCCTTGCGCACCTCGTAACGCTCAACCGGCAGACTGCCGGTGGCAGGCGGGCTCCAGTACAGCAGCACGTTGTTGTCCACAGTCTCGCTGCGCGCCGAGATCACCGCGCCCGGCTCCGTGACGGTTACGTCAATCGACACCGGCGCGCCAATGGCACCGCTGGCGTCCACCGCAGCCACCCACCAGCGGCGCAGACCCAGCCAGTCGGCCCGGCGGTCCAGTCGCGTGACCTTGTAGTCACCGATCTCGGTGCCTGCAGCCCACTCGGCGCCAAACCGAATGCGAAATCGGTCGATCAGAAGCGCGCCCACCGTGCCCACGTAGTCCAGCCGCAGATCGGGCCCGACAAAGGTTGCCGTCAGGCCGCTGATGGAGCCTGTGCTGATGGTGACGGCTACGCTGGCCGCATCCCCCACCACGCCAGACCGGCTGATGTGCGAAACCCACACCAGCGGCGTGGCCCCCGCTGGTGGCGCCCACTCAAATGACGTGGCCGAACCTGCCCAGATGGGCGCGCCAGCGGCCCAGCTTGCACCGTAGCGCAACTCGGTGATGTGATAGTCGCGCTGCTGATTGGCGGCCCAGGCAATGAGTACGCCGCCCCCGACCACGCTTGCGGTGAGGTTCTGCACGTTGCTCGGCGGCCCGGGCTGGCTGACATAGCCACTGTCTTGCGTGGCGGGCGGGCTGACAACGGCGACGCTGTAGACCGCCGCGCTGTGCTCTGCCAGGCCCAGGCGCCAGCGGCCTGGGCCTGGCATGTCAACACTCAAAACGCGCATCGGTTTGGCGCTCAGGCCCAGCGGATGGGTGACGGTGATGATGTCGCCAACCTCGTGACGAAGACCAATGTCAAACACCTCCAGGCTCATACCCAGCGCCGTGCCGGTGAGCTTGTTCAGCCGCTCTATGGCTTCCCGGTTGGCCTGGGTGCCGCGCTGGACACCCGGCAAACGAACCTGGCTTAAGCGCCATGGCCGCGTGGTCCCTGCACCAGCCAGCTGGGCAGTTACGCTGGCTTCGCGCCAGGGTATGGCGGCGGTGTCGGTATAGACCACTTCCACCGCCGTCGGCTGGGCAGAGAGGTCGCGCTTTGAAAGTCCGCTGACCGCGGCAATTTCGCCGCTGGCATGGCTGTAGCTGGCCAAGGCCGACTGGTCCTGGTCTGCCAGCAGGCTGATGCTGGGCGCGCCACCCGTGATGAAGCAGCCCGCGTAGGCCCGAAGGGCTTCAACGACGTCAGAAGCCCGGGTCGGCAAGATGAAACTCACACCCACGGTGCGGCGTTTTTCTGCGGGCGCGCCGATGAGGGCATCAGCATGACTGGCGGCGCCCTGAACGCTGGTCCAGTTGACGGGCCGGTTGAGGCCGTACAGGGCGCTGTTGTAAATGAAGTCCGCCAAGGCCAGCGCGGGGTTGTCGCTCCAGGCCCAAGTGCTGGGCGTGGCCAAGCGGTGGCTGCCCGCGCCGCCCGCTGTGCTGTCCAGGCGCGGGTCATAGAGCTTGCGGCCACGCACGCGGGCGCTGATGTTGAGTTGGCCGTCAAAGTTGCGCACCGGCATGGAGATGACGCTGTAGGCGTAGCCCGCCAAGATGTCGGTGTAACTCAGGCCCTGGGCGCTGAAGGCAGACACCATGGTTGAGTCGGCCGTAGCCTGCGCGCCGGTGTAGTGCGTGGCGCTGCTGCCAGCGGGCAGCACCAGGTCATTCAAACGCAGATCCCACACGCTGTCGCACGCAAAGCCCCAAAGGCATTGCACCAGCAGCGTCGTGCTGCCGGCCCCTGCTGGCAGCACGTTGAGGATGAGCGCGCCAAGTCGGTCTTCACCGTAGGTCAGCGGCACGGCGCTGCGGGCTCCGGCAGCGGCAAGCGCGCGGTCTTTGCTGGCCGCGGCGTTGATGCTGGGCGCAGCCGGGATGCTGAGGCCGGACCAGAAGGTGGTGAGGGCTGCTGCGCTGGCCACGGGCTAGACCTCCAGCAAGCGCACGGTGGCGATCCAGGCGCCACCGTGGCGCTCGAACTGAGGGGCTGCCGCAAAGCGGGCCTGGCTGGTCACACCGGTGTCGGGTGCAGTCACGTCAATGGTAAGCAGCTGGTTGGCGGTGTAGAAGGACTCCAGCGTGCTGCGCTGGGCGGCCGTCAGTCGGTGCTCAATCTGCCAGGCCAGCTTGTCAGCGGTGAACAGCCGCCTGACCTTGAGCAGCCCATTGGTGGCCCGCACGGGCACCAGCCCGGCTTCGCGGGTGACGGTGGTGCCTTCGCGCACCCAGCCCAGCGTTGGGTAGGCAGCCACTCAGCGACGCTCCAATTTGAAATCAAGCCCGTTGATGTTGAGCACCACGCCAGACGGCAACAAACTGTTGAAGCCACTGGACGGGCCTACAAAGGTGCGTGGGGCCAACATCAGTTCACTGGCCCCACGCAGAGAAATCTGCACGCGCCGTTCATCAATGGTCACTGCGCCGCCCACGGCGTCGCACAACATCACGACGTCGGCGAGCGCTGTGGCAGCGGCGTCATAGCCCCAGACCTTGATGCTTTTGTCGGCCACGTCCTCTGCCAGCACCAGGGCACCCATGGCGTCGTCCGAGTTGCCCAGGCTCAAAGTACCGCGCACCTGCATGGCGTCTACAAGCAGCCCATCGAGCGAAATCTCCTCTTGCAGCCAGGTCAGCGAATTCCAGGCGACGGTGGCCAATGAACTCCAGCGTCTTGTGACGGCAAAGCCCACTTCCACCAAGATGGCGGGCTGCTGCACGGCGGCGCCCAAGGCTGTTGATAGAGCTGCCGAAAGGCTGCGCATGTCAGGGCTGAAAGATTTCTTGTGCGTTGTACATGTCGCCGCCACGTGGGGCCCCGACCATACGGATGAGTTCCTGCACGCCGTCTGCGACCTTGTCCACGCTGTCGCGCACGCCGTTGGTGGCGTCCACCTGGGCGTTGGCGCCGCTGCTGAACAGGCTGCCCAGCAGATCCATGGCGGGGGCCTTGTCGGCCGCGCTGCCCAGGGTGTTGCCGGTTTCTGCCAGGTAGTCCGTGAGCTGGGCGAACTGGCCCTGTGCCGACAGCAATGCGGCCAACTGCCCACGGCCGGCTGCGGTGCTCACGTCAGTGCCTTCCACCAGACCGCGGAACTGGTCGCGCGTGGAGATGTCGGCGGTGATTCCAGCCGACGACAGTGCGTCGCGCACCTCACGGGCCTTGCCTGTGGCAATCTCGTCGCGGTTGTAGTAGTTCTGCACAAAGCCAAGCGCCTGGGCCTTGAAGGCTTCCATGCCGCCAGCCAGCTGCACCATGCTTTCTCGGGCGTCTACGCCCAGCACAGCGACACGGCTGAAGACGCCGCCCAAGGCGTTGAGGTTGTCGCTGAAGACCTGCAGTTCGCTCAAGCGTTGCAGAGTCTCAGCCAGGGTCTCCCAGGGCCGCGCAAAGTTCTTCAGTTGCTGTTCATAGGTTTTTGACAGCGTGTCGCCATAGCTGCCAAGGGCCTTATCAATGGCTTTTTGGTTTGCGGCTTCGTCGGCCCCCAATTCGATGCGGGCATCAGACGTGGCACGGGCCAGCGCCGCCACCGGCAGGCCCAGGCTCTTGGCGTAGGCGCTTGTTTTGTCCAGCAGGCCTTTTGAGGCTTCGTCCATGCCGCGCTGCAGCTTGGCATCCATGGCCTTGGTGTCGGTCCAGTTCTTGTCGCTGCGGAAAAGGCCACCGTCGCGTTTCACGTCAGCAAAAGAGCTACCGCTGAAGACGCCCGCGCCAAACTGACCAGAAATGCCCTGGGCCTTGATGGTTGGAGCCGCAAAGCCAAAGAGCTTAGAAAAGCCTGTGGACAAGGACATGATGTCCGCCCACTTTTCATTCACGCCCAGCTTCTTCAGCAGGCGCGCGTCATTCGCAAAAATGGTGCCAGCCCCGTATTTGCCGCCAAACCCATCACCCGCTTCGCGCGCCGCCGATTCGTTGAAGCCTTTGGCCTGGTCTTTCATTGCCAGCTTGCCCGCTGCAATGATCAGCGGCGCGAAGGCGGCAATGGCGCCAAGCACTGGCGAAACTGACGCCAGCATGGGGGCAACACCGGCAATGGCAGACCCCGCATCGATGCCAGCGTCTTGTTCGGCCAGCATGCGACTTTGTTCGCTGCCCCTGTCCGTGCCGTAGGCCTTACCGCTGTACGCGGCCACGTAGTCTGCCGCCGAGCCAAACAAGCCGACCCCGCCGCCACCAGTCCGTCCACCCTGTTGCAGCGCCCCGCCCATGGCCCACTTGACTTGCGCCTGGATGATGGGCTTGAGCACCATGGTCTTGAAGGTGCTCAACAGAGTGCTTTTGAGGCTCTCGGCAAAGCCGCGCCCGCTCTCGAAACCACGCATGAGCGCGTCTGTCAGGCTTTGTTCGATGCTGTCGGCAGCGCTCTGCCAGTCGTCGCGCGCCTTCTTGGCTGCAGCGGCACTGACACCACCTGCTTTGGCCTGGGCCAAGCGGTCCAGCGCTTGGGCCTGGCGGGCCCATTCGTCGGCCAGCCTGGCGGCGCCGTCAAGGCCGCGCTCCAGCACTTCATTGCGCAAGGCCGTGGCCTCAGCGTCCTTGATCTTGCTGATTTCCAGCCGCTTGAGCGCTTCTTCACCCAGCCGCATGCCGACGTTGGCTTCAAGCTGACGCATGGTCTGCTCGTCTATGCCTGCGGTGTGCTTGGCCAGTGATTCACGCGCCTTGTCTTGCGCCTTTGCGTGGTCGGCCAGGAACGCTGCCTCTTCCTTGCGCCGTTCTAGGCTTTGCGCCACGGCCACGTTCTCTCTCAGTTGGTCCAGTAAACCGGCGCGCTGCAGGTCTGCGATCTTGATTTTCCGGTCACGCACAGCGGACAGCACCTCGACGTAGTCTTTCTCACCCCCCGCGAGCTTGCGCCCCAATTCCAGCGCGGCGCTGTCCTCGGCGTTGCGCAGACGGCCAGCTTCGGCCAACTTGGAGTAGATGTCGATCAGCTTTTGCGCTCCATTGTTTTGCTGATCAATAACTCGCCGGATGATGTCGGCGTACTCTGCGGCGCGCGCAGGGTCTGCGGCTGAAGCGTCAGCCAGGCTCTTCAGCGTCTTGATGTAGTCCTGCGACACGCCCGCCAGCTTCATGCGGATGTCCAGCAGTTCCTGTTCCCACTTGCCACCCAGGCGGTCGGCCTCGGCTTTGAGGTTCTGCGCCTCCGCGACCGCGGTGTAGGCACGCCCTACTTCCAGGGTGGCCCTGCGCAGCAGTTCGCGCCGAGTGATCTCTTCGGCCTCTGTGCCTACCCTCTGGTTCAGTAGTTCGTAGTAGCGCTCCAGCGCGCGGTTGCGCTCTTGTTCACCCGGTGTGGCTTCGGTCAAGCTGACACCCGCGCCGCGCAGCAGTCTTATCTTGCGCTCCAGGGCCGCGTTCTCCTTCTCCAGCTGATCAATGATCTGGGGTCCAGATGTCTGCACCGCCCCGGCGGCTTTGTCTGTGGCGTCTTTGCTGCTGTTGCCCCACAGCGTCCAGGCAGCAGCGCCCAAGCCCACTGCAGTGCCAACCGCCCCAACAGGGCCGCCCAAAAGCAGCAACGCTCGGGCGCCAAATGACGTGACTGTGTTCAGCGTCTGCTGCGCCACCGTTTGGGCTGCCAGCGCAGCAGTGTGCTGAATGCTGGCGGCAGTGGCCGCGCGCTGCGCTGCCATGCTGGCCCCGAAGCCGGTGGCGCTGTAGAGGTTGGCCCTGGATTCGGCCAGCACCGTGGCGGTATAGATGGCTCTGGCCTCGGTCGCCGCCACGGTAGACCGTAGCCCGGCCTGGGTAGCAGCTGTGTTGGCCATGCTGGCCGCCACGCTGGCGGCGTAGGACGACACAAGCCGCCCACCCACCACGCCGGCAGCCAGCATGGTGGCTGCGGTCAGCCATTCCATGTGCCGAGACAAGAAGCTGATGCTCTCGGCCAAGCCACGCGACAGGCCGTTGGCCTGGTCGAACACGCCCGTTGACTGCAGCATGGCATTTTGCAACTGCGTCATGGCCTGGCCCACGGTCAGCGGCAGGCGGTTGAAGTCGCTTTCCACTTTTTGGGCACTGGCCTCCAGAGCCTGCGCCAGCACCTGGCTGGTGATTTTGCCTTCCTTGCCCATATCTCGCAGCTCGCCCACGGTGCGGCCCATGCCTTCGGCAATGGCGTGGGCCAGGGCAGGGGTCTGCTCCAGGATGCTGTTGAGTTCTTCGCCACGCAGCGTGCCGCTGGCCATGCCCTGGCCCAACTGCACCAGTGCGGCTTTCATGCTCTCGGCACTGCCGCCTGAAAGAGCCATGGCCTGGCCAAGAGTCTTGGTGATGCCAAGCAGCCTGTCTTCGCTGAAGCCCAGGCCCTCTGTGCTTTGCTTTAGCTTGACATAGGTGTCACTCAACCCTGCGACGCCCACGCGCACTTGCTGTGCCATATCGAACAGCTTGGCCTGCGTGGCCGCAGCCTTTGCTGTGGACTCGCTGACCACGCTCAAGCGGCCGGTCATGTTGGCGAATTCGTCGGCCCTGCCCACCATGCCACGCAAATTCTGGCTCACCAGTGCCGCCGCTCCAGCCAGACTGGCGTAGTGGCCCACACGACCGACTGCGGCGCTCAGCCGTTCCGATGCCTGCGCTGCACGGTCACTGGCGCTACCCAGGTCACCGACAGCGGGACCGGCACCTTTGACTTCCTGAGCAAACTGCAAAGCTCCATTCGCCGCGATCTTGACCGTGAAGTCAGAGGCCGCCATACACCACCGCCCGCTCAGGTAGACTGCACGCCATGTGGCGCGCGGTGGAAATTGTGGTGGGTTGGACTGGACTGTTGTTCATGTCCCTGCTTTTCTTTGGCATCTGGTTCTGGCTACCGCTGGGGCTCGTGTGTTTGCTGCCGCTGGCCTGTGCAGTGATGAACAGCGAATCGGCACGCATCACCCGCATCACCGACAGCCTGAAGCGCTGACTACCGGCGCTGGGCCCGCCGCTCTGCCGCAGCCTGCAACCAGGCCCGCTCCATGCATTGAATGTCTGCAAAGCGCTGCGCGCGCTCAACGCGCGGCACGCCGCCCCTGCGCATGACGACTTCGACGCCGATGTAGTCCAGCCCGGTCGGCCCGTCAAAGCCATGACGCCACTGGGTCTGAACAGACCCCCATAGCAGCAGCGACGGAACATGCTCCGGCCACAGGTAGAAGGGCTGCGCTTGCGCGCCAGGCAGCGCCTGCGCCTCAGCTTGAAGCCCAAATGCTGCCAGAGCGTCAACGCACTGTTGGTCGGGGTCATCGCCACTGAGGTTGCTGGTAAGTTGGAGTTCGCCGCGAGCCAGCAGCCGCGCGGCGTCACTCAGTTTTTTTCTTTGCCCTTGGCCCCGCAGGCTTCCAGGTAGGCTTGAAACGCCACGCCGGCCATGCCCACGATGTTGAACAGCATGGCCAAGCCATCTGGGCTGAAGTCCAGCGGCTGCCCGTCGGCACCTTGAATGCCTGACCAGTCGCGGACAAGGCCCGTCATGAATTCGGTGACCTTGATTTCGTTGTCCAGCAGCACGTCGCGCAGCGCGTCTGCCGTAAGCCTTTCACACACCAGGCTGTAGTTGAATGGCTGCGCCAGGCCAGCCGCGTTGGGGATGCTGCCCTTGATGGCAACGGCGACGGTGTCGCTGACGATCAGTCTGAAAACCACGGTCGCCCCCTTATGCGAAGCTGGTGACGATGCGGATTTCGTCGTTGCCTGCCACAGGGGTGATGGCCAGGTCAAAACCGACCATTCGTTTGCCGTTCAGGTCTTGTTTGCTGGGGTTGAAGAGCTGCACGCCGGGCAGCCACACCATCACCTTTTGGTTGGCCACCGTGCCATGGATCAGGCCCAAGGTTTGCAGGGTGGCGTTTTCGACACTGGCCATGAAGGCAACTTCCTGCGCGGCAGAGAGGTCCAGCGACACCTTGCCAGTGACAGCACGCTGGGTGAGGTCGACAGTTTCGCCGCCCAGCAGCGGGGTGAAATTGATGCTGTTGCCCATGTCCAGGCTCAGACCCTGCGACGGGTAGGCCGTGCCGCCAGTGATGGCCGGGGCCGTGGCGGTGGCGTGGGTGCCGCCAAAAACGGTGTCCTGGGTGTTGGCGTCCGTCACCACCATGGGCGTTCTGAAGGCGGTGAGCACGGTGGCGGGGTTGCCCACCGCCGTGGGGGTGCTGTAGATGCCGGTGAACTTGAAGGACAGCACCGGGCGCTTGCCCACCATCATGTCAATGGTGAAGGTGCCGCGGCAACCGGTGGCCTTGTGCAGAACACCGTCGTCATGCCAGTAGATGGTGAGACTGCCGAAGGCGGTGGAGACTGGCACGTAGTCAACACGGGTGGCGGCGGTGATGACCTCAGCCATGCCGCAGGCTTGCAACAGCGGGGCATAGGGGGGCGCCACGGCAACGGTGCCGGAGCCCGCAAGTTCGATGTCAAAGCCGCACTCCACGTAGCGCGTGCCCACCAGCTGCTCGCTTCCACCCAGGTAGGATCGAATCAGGTCACGGCCCACGTTGGTGGCGTTGATGGGGTTGATGCTGAGGTTGCTGACCAGCATGGCGTTGGCCGCACCAGTTGGCGTTGGGTCTACACCGTAGGTGCCTTCAGTTTTGGCCAGGATGGCGGTGTTGCGTACGATTCTGAGGGGCATGGCGGCTTACTCCTTGGGTTCGGTTGGGTCTGTCGGGTGCGGTGGGGTGCTGGGCACCCACTGGCCTGCAATGGGCTCCCAGCACCAAGAGCCGCCCCCGGGGATCGGGGTGCTGTCTGCGCTGCGGCCATGCGCGGCAGGCGCGGCGGTTGAGCCAGCCGCATTGCTTGTGGGTGGTGTGTTCATGTGGCTGCAGCCAGCGAGCCGCTGGCGGTGCGCTGGTCAATGCGGATTTGAAGTTCTGCAAAACCCACGGTCTGGTCGGCTTCTTCGGCGTCCCACACCAAGCTGGGGTTCAGGAGCCACGGGGTTTGATCTGCAGCCAGGCGGCCGTAGACAGCTTCCAAAAGCGCGTCTACCGCAGCAGTGCCGTCCCCGCCAGGGATCGCGCGGCAGGCCATGCCAATGGCGATGTCTGCCCGCCAGTCCGTGCGGCTGTCGCCTGCAAACGGCATGTCGCCGGTTGCGCGCACCAGGCTGATGAAGATGCCCTGGCTCTGCCCTTGCGGCAAATGCAGCGCCCGCCCACGCTGAATGAAGCCACCCGCCAGCGCGGGCGGCGCTCTGAGCAGCGCGGCCACAGCGTCAGTCAAGGCGAGCAGAGATGTCACGACTGGATACCCCGCATTACGCCCGCGTGAGCAGCAGGAGGCTCATGCCAGTGCCGTCGGGGATGTGCTCTCGCACGATGAATGCACCTTGCGCAATGACCAGTGATTTGCCGAAGACGGGCTGCGGTACGCTGGCCGTTGGCAGCTGCACCTGGGGCTCTGCCGCCAGAGCCACCATGCCGGCCAGGGCGGGGGAAAGCACCGGCGCGTCGAAGATAACGCGCACGGCCTGCCCATCCAGCAGGCCACCATCGCCGAAATCGGCGAGGAAGTTGCTGAAGTCTTCAACGAAGGCCATGGGGCTGCGTTTTCGCCTTCAGGCTGCGGCGTCCTTGTCGGTCTTGGCAGCTTTGGTAGCTTTGGCAGAGGCGGCCAAGTCTTCCTGAGTGGACAGTTTGGTGCGGCCCGCGCCTGTAAGCTCAAGGGCCAGGTCAGGCTCCACGCCCAGGAGCACGTCGCCGCGGGCGTAGTGGCGGCCGCCGTGCTTGAAGGCGTCGATCGTGACGAGATCGACAGTTTTGGATTGCTTGTCGGCCATAGGGCCTCCTGTTTGGGTGTGGGGTGGGATGCGGGCGGTTTTGCGCCGCCCGCAGTTGGCCGCTCAGCCGCTTACGGCGTCAGCGCGTCGTCCATGACAGCAAAAGCACCAGGCTGGCGGCAGAGCCAGTCATAGAACTGGTTGAGCGTGATGCGCACCTGCCCCGTGGTGGCCAAGCTGTAGGGATCAACCGTCACGTCAAGCCCACCAAACAGGCCCAAGATGAACATGGACCAGTCGGCGCTGAAAACGACAGAGCTGCACACGCTTACCGACGTACCCTTGGTCAGGTTGCTGGGCACGTTGTTGGTGATGGCTGCGGCGTAGCCGTTGAGCGGGGGGCCCGCGTTGTCCCACATGAAGGGCAAATTTGCCGCCTTCTGGGTGGTCTTGGCCGTGCCGCGAACCTTGGTGTTGCTCAGATAGCCGCTGCGCGAGCCCGTGCCCGCGTTGGCGTTGGCCACGGCGGTTTCCAGGCCCACCGCATGGGCCCACGAGAAGGCCAAGCCGTTGACACCGCCCACCACCGACCCAATGCCCGACACGTTGCGGATCCCGCGCGGGTTGGGCGCGGTGCCGCTGCCGTTGATGCCGGCGGACTCAAGCAGCACGGCGCAGCCGTCCAGCAGGTCTTGGCGCAGCATGGCTTCCACACCCAGGCTGGACTGGATGATGGCCTGCTTGCTGGGCTCAACAAAGGCGCTCACGCGTTTGGGCGACAGCGTTGACAAGCTGGTGGTGGGTTGGGTTTCGGCAGCGGCGGCCACTTCGGCCACCATGGCCAGCGTGCCGGCAACCGTCTTGCGGGGCACGGCCAGGTTGCTGGTCAGGCCCGGCAGGGTGATGATGCCCAACTGGCCCATGACCAGGAAGGGACGAAGCACGTCGGTCCACATGCTGGCGTCCACCGTGGTCTGAACGAGGTTGCCAGCTTCGCCTGCGGTGCCAACCGAGAAGTCGCGCTTTTCGCCTGCGCCACGGCCTTGCAGCCCGGCCATCATGACGTCGGCTGGAATGAAAATGCCTTCGGCATCGCGACCCAGTCGCTTGGCCAGTTCGCGGCTGACTTCGCGCTCGAAACCGGCCTCTTCGTTGAGCTGCGGAATCTGGGCGCGGATGGCGCGCATGAAGCTGAAGTTTTTGGCTTCGCGCTGGGTCACGCCCAAACTGACCAGCGACGCCGTGTCAGTGGCACCCGACTGCATGCGGGCCATGATGAGTTCGTTGAATTTCTGGGGGTCGGCGCCTTCAGCAATGGCGTCGGCCACGTCTGATGCCTTCAGGTTCTTCTCGAAGGCCTTGGCCAGGCGTTGAATGATGGCCACATTGGCCTTGAAAACCTCGTCGCCCGCTTGGGGCTTCTCGGCAACTTGAGTCATGGTTTGCTCCGTGCGGGCTTGGGGGATGGTGCGGGCCAGTTGGCCTGCGGTTGGCTCTGCGGCCATGCTGCGGCCGAGGCCCACAGTCATGTCTGCAGGGATGCTGACAAGGCTGCACTCCAGAGGCAGCCAGTCGGTGACGCGGTAGGTAGGCGTGTCACCGTCTTTCTTGATGAGTTCGAGTTCACGGATTTCGTAGCCCACGGACACGTTGACGCGCACGCCGTCCATGGCGTCCTGCATCTCGGCTTCAGCGGCATCGCCTTTGCCAAAGCGCACAACGGCTCTGCCGCGGCTGGTCTTGTTGTCCAGCCAGGCCCGGGTGACAACGCCGATCTGTTCATCGGCTTCGTGGTTGCTGAGAAACGGCGCACGGCCGCTGGCCATCCACCCAAGGTCAACCTCTCCGCTTTTGTGGCCCAGAATTTCCACACCCCACCAGCGCTCATATGGCGCTTCGCTGCTGAAGCTGAGTTCGCATTCGCGCGTGTCTGCGTCCACCGAACTGGCGCGGATGGCGGTGCTGGTGTAGTCAGCCAGCAGTGGCGGAATTTCTGCACGTTCACCTTCGCTCGTAGCTTGTTCCGTGCCGCGCCTGGGCAGCACGTCAGCCACGCGCAGTCGCTGGCCAGGCTGCAACTGGGACAGGGCCGCCATCAGCAGGGTGCGGCCAGGCGCGTCGGCTCGGCTCCAGTAGGTATGGGATTGCTTGGCGCTCATGCGGTGGCTTCTGCGTGGTCTTGCTCGTTGTCTTGTGCAGCCGGGGCTGCAGCGGGTTGCTGGACAACAGGCGCAGCGCCTGGCGCCATGACGGCCGCGCCGCCGCCCATCCAGGCAGGCACGGTCAGGCCCAGGGTTTCGTAGCGCTTTTTCAGGCGGGCCTTGTCCAGCAGGTTTTCTTCCAGGTCGCCCCCCTGTTCGTCGACAATGGAGCGCATGCTGCGGATGTCGTAGGTGGCCGCCGTGGCGATGGACTTGATGTCGGCCTCGGGGTCCACCCAATCCCAACCTGCTGGCTGGAAACTGGCGGCATCAGCAAACTTCTGGAAACGGTCCGGCGGCAACACGGCACCGCTGGGCAAACGCACGCTGCCGGTGAGCAAGGCCATGCGCAGCCAGTCCTCGAAGACGGGGCGCAGAAAACTGTTGATGAACCACTTTTGCAGGGCCCGCCAGCTGCGCCGTTCCGACAGTTCGGCAATGCGCGCCGAGCTGTAGGTGACACCGTTCATGTTGCCGGTAAGGTTGTGGTGGGCCACGTTCAGGCCTACCGCAATGTCGCGCTTGTACTCGGTGACGAAGGGTGAGAAGTTGGCTTCCGGGTACTTGGGGTCAAAGGACTCAAAGCCCACCCCCGGCGGCAGCGCCTCCAGCATGCCTTGTTCCATGTCCTGCACCAGCTCGCCGGTAGCGTCTTTCAGGTCGTCCCAGCTGGGTGCTGTACCGATGGCATCTTTGTCCACCGTGTAAAAGCCCATCTTGGCCGCGCCGTACTTGGCCGCCGTGAGGGCGTGCCCCTCAAAACTGTGCAAGGTGTTGGCCCGCTTGAGCACGGCCGCCGTCCACGGGTAGCCGCGCACCTGCTCAGGCCGCTTGAGCACAAAGCCGTGCAGCATCTGGTCTGCGGCCACACGCTCGCTGTACACGCCGCCAGTAGCTGCGCCGCCTGGGTCACCGGGGTGGTGGCGCAGCAGCATGACGGCAACCTTGCGGCCAACGGCGTCCAGCTCAATGCCCATGCGCAGACAGTTGGCGCCAGGGGCAGCCGCAGCCACGTTGGCGCGGGTGTCGATGCGGTCGATGTCCAGCAGTTGAACCTGGTAGCCAAATGGCAGGCGGCGATCACGGATGCGGCGGGCCAGGTATTCGCCGTCTCGCGCCACGGTTTGCACGGTGATGCGGCACACGTCACCAAAGCTGAGCTCGCCGGTGACTTCGCAGCCACGACGGCACCACTTCGCCCATGCAGATTCGACGGCCTGGTTGGCCACTTCGTCCAGTTCGTCAGTCGCGGCAAGCTGGGCCCGCACCTGCAGCCTAGGCACGTCCGCGCCGACGATGTTGTCGGCCACCAGTTCCAGGTAGCGTGCGCCCAGATCGCTGTTGACGGCCCAGTCACGGCTGCGCGCCACCAATTTGGTCAGCGCCTGCTCAAGGTCCGCGTTGATGCCGCTGTTGTGGCTGGTCCAGGACATGTTGATGGGGTCCTGGGCTGCAGCGGCAAATGCGCGCTGGCCGCTGACCACCTGAAACGCCGGCTCAATGCCGCCGCCCTGAACGGCCTCTGGCCCACGCCTTCTTGTCAGAGGTCGACTCACGCGCCTGAAGGCTGCAATGGCTTCCGCTTGCTCGCGCTGCACCTGCCCAGCCCGGCGGTCTTGCTCACGAGACAACTTGAAGGCGGTGAGGATGCGGCTGCCACTCTGCCCAGGGCGGGCGAGGTCAAAGACATTGGCGGTGGCTGCGTTGTTCGGCATGGCCCCCATGTTGCCCATGGGGACGCGACATTTCCAGTCAGAAGATGTCGCGTCAGATATCGCGGCAGATATCGCGCCGATTTACAGGGCCTCAGCTCATCCGCACCATGATGCGCCGGACCGTCCCACGGCCGTCTGACAGGCCTGCGGCGCGGCGCTCTTGTCCCACCTGCGATTCAAAGAAGGCGCGCAGGCGCAGCACCTCTTGCAGTGGGTAGCGCTCCAGCTCACGGCCGTTGATCTTGTAGCGCAGCTGGGCGTCGCTGGCGCGGCCCTCCAGGAAGGCATTGATCGCGTCCAGGCTGCGTTCGGCCTGGCTGCGGGTGTCTGCGCCGCCAGGCAGGCTTTCGGGGTCTGGCCGGATGGTGATCTGGCCGCTTTGCAAGGTGTAGCGCTCTGAGCCCTTTTCCACCCAGATGTGCCAGGAGTACACGCCTGGCAACCATGCGGCCGTGGTCGTCTTGGCCAGAGACCAGGCGTGCGCATCACTGGCAGCTGCTGCGGCCTGCACCAGGATGGCTGAGCCGCCAGCCCGTGGCACCAGGCGTAACTTGGCCACCCAGCCCGCGCTGGGCGGGTAGGCGGGGATGCTGGTGCTGTAGTTCAGGGCGTCGCCCGCGATCAGTTCTTGCTGCATTTGGACTGCCTACGTTAGTTCTTCTTCCCCGACGCGAACCACGCCAGGCTGGATGACGGATGCACCTGCGCCACGGCTGGCGGGCAGGATGACGGATGCACCTGCGCCACGGCTGGCGGGCAGGATGGAGTCTTGCCCACGCGGAGCAGATGCGAAGTTGATGCTTTGCAGCAATCGCTCTGCACTGGCCGCGCCACGCCAAGCGCCCAGATTGGCCGACTGCGTGCCAACGACGAAGTTGCTCCCGATGAGCCCGTTGGCCGAGCTGTGCCCCACAAACCCAAGGCGTGCATTTGCAGTTGCGGCGACGGCAACTGCACCTGCCGCGCTTTGCCCTGCGGCCCACAGAGTCGACGCCGCCGACGCCGCTACGGCTGCAGCTGCGCTGGACGCTCCAGTGGCAGGGCTCAGCATGGCCGTCGCGGCCCCAGACACCGCAGCCGCGCCTGTGGACGATGCACCAACAACACTCAATGTCGCCGTTGCCACGGCAATGACCGGCGGCACCCCCACTGACGCGCTGGCCGCTTGCGCCATGGGCTGCAGCGCCTGCGCGGCGGCGCCCTGCACGGCAGCGCTCGCAGCGGATGCTGCCGCCCCCGTGCCGATAGAAATTGCTGAGCTTGCCGTCACAGACACGGCTGCCATACCAGATGCGGCAACGGCAGCTAGGCTTGCCGAACCGGCGGCCGCCGCAGCCACAAAGCCTGACGCTGCGCCTGTAAACGCACCCAGGCTGGCCGCCTGGCCTGCAACTGCTGGCGCGGCACCCACAACGCCAGACGCCACAGGCCGCACGCCTTGCAACATGGCCGCGCTACTCGCCGCAATGCCTGATGCGCCAACAGCGGCCGCCCCCATGGCCTGCAGCGCACGGGACGCGCCGCCAACCAAACTGACGGCACCAACAGCAGATGGAACTACACCAGCCAGGCTTGCCAAGCCGCTTGCTGACACCGCCACAAGGCCTGACGAAGCGCCCGTGAACGCACCCAGGCTGGCCGCCTGGCCTGCAACTGCAGCCGTAGCCGTAGCCGTAAAGAACGGAAACTCGTCAGGTTCGAACAGGAGCGACACGTCCGCGCTGATCGCCTTGCATAGAGCATCAGGTAGCAGACCGTCGAACAAGATGAACAGCCGGACTTCGCCAGGAAAGAAGCGGATTAGGTCGTTCGACGCCTTCACGCCGATGACGGAGGAACCACCAGAGGCGTCAAAATCGCTGCTGTTTGTCCGTGTCAGAACTGACCCGTTGCACCACCCCTGCTGATCTGTGGACGCGGTGCCTGCGGTGCGCAGCACCAGCCGGTGCTCTGCGCCAACCATCGGCGCAATTGCCGACACTGCGAACTTTGCCTGATTGCCCCCAGGACGGGAGCCGCCATTGCCCCACGAAAGATCACCGTAACCGGCATCGGTCGTGTAGAACAAGAACTTCGAGCCAGTGCTCGTCAGATACTGGCTGACATTGTTGTAGTTTGTCGGACTTGACGTTAGCCGCGTCACTGCCACGAGCGTGTGGCCTACGTTGTTGACTAGGCTGCCGCTGCCAATGTCGATGTAGTCATCCACACCATCAAAGTCGAACGCACCGGCTCTTACGGACATCCCACCTTGCAGCGTAATGGCCAGCCCATACCCCCGGGCATCACGCAGCTTGGACTGCGGGCTCAGGACAAGTCGTGGCTTGAACGCCGCGAACTCTGGGCGCAGCCGGAGCACGCCAGATACGTGCAGCGGTAGAGCTACATCACCAGCGTCTGTGAAAAGCACTGCGGCCCCGCGCTACTGGCCTTGCCAGAAAATCGGCGTGAGCTTGAAAACGAAGTTGGTGCCCGTCGCGTTGATAGACGCCCCCCCGTCGTTGTAGGCCACGAAACTCACATAGCGTTCAGTCAGCATGATGCGCCCGCTTGCGATGCACTTCTCGGCAGCAGCCGCGTTCTCGCTGACAACAGCACCAAATTGCTTCAGGTTTTGGCGCATGTCCACGTCGGCCAGCGCCGCGTCTATCTGCCCAAGGTCCGCATCGACGCGCGTAGGGTCGTCGTCTGGCGCGGTGGAAAAGAACAGGTCCAGCGTGCGGTACTGTGTCGGCGTGGCCTGAAACTGGCATTCACACACCCAGTGGTACAGAGCAGGCCTGGGCGTGACCCCAAGATCAATTTGCGCAGACACTCGCCCTGCCAAGTTGGCAAGCCCGGCCACCGTCCAGGTGAAGTCGGTGTTGGCAACCTTGGGGGTGCCGC
The DNA here is from genome assembly GCA_043774975.1 of Rubrivivax sp. Taxonomy (GTDB): domain Bacteria; phylum Pseudomonadota; class Gammaproteobacteria; order Burkholderiales; family Burkholderiaceae_C; genus Rubrivivax. Next base: position 7,827 of record JAYVSX010000071.1, on the reverse strand, counting down.
GCCGGATGTACGCTTCGTTGGCCATGGCAGACTCACCCGTTGTTGTTCATCGCCCGGCCGATTTCGGACGGATCGATCAGCCCGTAGGCTGTCGGTAGGTAGCCGGTGACGGTGCCCGTGACGGCCGGGGTGGGGTTGGCAAAAAAGCGTTCGGCCCTTGACGCCAACCGGGAGATTGCGGTCATGGTTCGCTGCCCGTTTGCGCCGCCTGCGGACACGGCTGCGCCTGCAACGCCCGTTGGCAGGTTTGTCACCGCGTCCAGAAGGCCGTTTCGCGTTCGCGCTCTGGTGCAGTCCAGCTGGTCGCGGAAGGTCAGCATCTGCAAGTTGCGTTGCTTGATCTGCGAAGCCCCGCCGCGGTTGGTCCACATCACCGTGATGTCCGGGGAGTCCGTCGGCGTGAAAGCGGTGAAGTCCACGCTGTCCAGCACATCGCCAGCCGGCGCGTCAGGGCGCCACAGACGGTCAGCAGAGACGCCATTGAAATGGGCAGCCAGTCGCGTGTCGTCGCGCCCGATGTTAGCCCCGTTGCCGCGTGCGGCCACAATTTCCGGGTCGGTGCTGTTGGTGATTTCGTTGCGCAGCGCGGTGAGCTGGGCGGTGGTGAGTTGAGGGGTCATCAGGCGCTCCGTTGGGGTTGGTTCATGAATTCGTTCAGCAAGCCGCGCATCGCTGCGCTGTACATCTCGGCAGCGTAGTGAGCCTGCGCCCGTGCGCTGCCCTCGGTGATCCCGGCGCCGCCCCACGGGTCCGCAAAGGGCCGGTGTAGGCCGGCATGGCGAAGCTCAGGCGTTGGGGGCTGTAAGAGACTTGCTGGTGATGGTGACTGTCTGTCCGCTGTTGATGGTGGCGTTGTCCAGCGTCATGTCGTAGGTGAAGGTGATGCTGGCCGCATTGGCCACACCCGCCGCGCTGGTGCTGGACAGGGTGACGGTGGCGCCACCCACAGCCGACACGGTGGTACCAGCCGGTACGCCGGTGCCAGCCACGTTCATGCCCACCACCACGCCAGTGGTGGCCGCAAAGTTCAGCACATTGCCGTTGGCCGCCGTGAGCGCGTTGGTGCTCAGCACCACCTGCTGGCCGCAGGTGCCCTGTTCTTTGCAGGTGGTGCCTGCGTTGTCCACGATTCGGTAATACCCAGCGACAGCGCTTGCTGCGGCAGAGAACTGCCAGCTGCCCGACAGCGCCTTGGCGCCAGCCGCCGCTGCAGCCGCCCAGTCTGCTGGCAGCGTGGCCTCACCGATCTGGGTGCCGCTTTGGGCCGTGGCCGTGTTCGCTGGCATGGCACCGCTGATCAAGCGCAGCTTGGGTTGAGCTGCGGTGCCCGTGATGCTGCCGCCAGCACCCGTGCCCGCAGCGACCGCCTGCCCGTTGACGCTGGCCTCGTAGGCTTCAAGCATGGAGTTTCGGGTGGCGGCGTCAAGTTGGATGGTCATGGCGGGCTCATTTGCGGGTTATTGGCGGGTGTGCGTACTTTCGCCATTGAGCCGCGACATTTCCAGTCAGAAGATGTCGTATCCGGGTTGTTGACCGGGTTGTTGACCGGGTTGTTGACCGGGTCAAAGTCCCCGCTCCAGCAGGCGCTGCACATGGCGCACGCTGACGCCTTCTGCCGCCGCGATTTGCGCCTGCGGCAGGTTGCCGGGCGGCGAAGCCATGGCCACGATGCGCCGGTTTCGCGCCTGGCGCTCGTCAACGCCGCCGCGCTTGGGTTGGTAGATGTGCAGGGTCTCGCCCGCGTAGCGCTGCTGAAGGATGGCTTCGCCTTCATCAACCAGCGCAGCCACAAACACGGAAACGGCCGCCTGCACGCGCGGGCTGACCATGGCTTGCTGCAGGGCCGCGCGTATGGGGTTGGGTGCTCGGGTGCGGGTCATTGTCATGGCGGGGTTCATCTGGGGCGTTGGCGGACGCGGTAGTTGTGCCAAGTGGAGACTTTGGCAGCGATGGATTGCTTGGGTTCACCGGCGGGCTGCCCAGCCGTGGCCTGGGCTGTAGCCGACGGCGCGCGCGCCAGCAGCTGCTGTTCCCACTTGTCCCAGTCGGCCTTGGTAGCGCGGTGCAAGCGCAGTTCCGGGTGGTGCGTGGCAGCGTAGGCGTAGACCCAGGTGTCCAACGGCTCATTGCGCACGCCGCCCCGGCGCTTTTCAAAGCGGTTTTTGCTGGGGTTGAAGACTTCACTGATGAGGCCGGGGAAGTAGTCCAAGGCCAGTTGGTCGCTGAAGTGGCCCATGCGGGCGGCGGCCAAAGGCTTTTCTGGGCCTTCTGGCAAAGCCTCCCAGGCGGCCTGGGCGTCGGCGTCTGCCGCCAGGCTGGCGTAGAGCATGTGCTTGGCGGCCACGGTACCGACGTGGTAGACCATGACGCCGCGTTTGTCGTGCTGGCCCCGCCATGTGACGTCGTGCATCTTGCCCTTGCTGAGAATGGGCGCGTTGTTGGGCACGGCACCAAAACCCACCATAGGGCGCCGCACGCGGCGGTCTCGCACCCAGGCTTTGACGGCCTCGGTGCGGTGGCCGCCCGCGTCCACGAAGATGCCTTCCACGCTGAGCAGGGCGCCGCTGGCGTGCGGGATGGGGCGGTTGAGCAGTTCGGTAAGGGCGTCCCACACGCCGTCAAGCTGCGGGTCGCCGGGCAGTTCCACGTAGTCCAGCACCCACCAGGCGCGGCCCCGACCCCAGCCTATGAGCTGCACGGCCAAGCGGTTGTCTTGGGTGTCCACCCCGGCGGTAACGCGCAGCACGCCGGCCGGCGCGGTGCGCAGGGCGTAGGGCTCGGCCCTTTCGGCCACGATGTTGGCTTTGACGCTGCGGGTGCTTGCGTCTTCCCAGGGTTCGGCCAGGCGGTCGTTGATGAAGGTCTTGAGTCGCGCGGGGTCGCCCTGGGCCTCCAGCCACTCTTCCACCAGGTCGGCCCAGCGCGGGCCCAGGCCCAGGGGGTAGTACAGACAGTTGACGGTGTAGCCGCGGCTGCGGGCATCGGGATTGGCGGGCACCCAACGGCCGGCGGCAATCATGGCGGTCTTGTGGTGCTCTTCAATGACGCCACCGCATTCGGCGCAGGCCAGCCACACCTGGCGCGGCTTGTCGGCAAAGGTGGTGTTGCTCCAGTGCAGTGAGGTCCACTGCATGGCCTGGGGGTGGCCGCAGTGCGGGCAGTCCACATGCCAGCGGCGCTGGTCGCTGCGCTCGAACAGGTATTCGATGCGGCTGGTGCTCTTGAGCTGTGGGGTGCTGATGTACAGGCGCTTGGACGTGGCGGGGAAGGCGCTGGTGCGGCCGTTGAGCATTTGCAGCGGGTCGTCGCCGCCGCTCAAGTTGGCGGCGAATTCGTCCACCTCGTCGACCACCAGGATGTTGACGCTGGTGCTCTTCAGCCGGCTGGGGCTGCCGGCGTGTTCGATGTACAGCTGCCCGCCCGCGAAGTCCTTGAAGGTGCGGGTGTTGGCCGCCTCCCGGCTGGCCACGCTGGTGAGGGTCGCGCGCACGGCCGCCGTTTCTTCGATCATGGGGTGCAGCTTTTGCGCTACCCACTTGTTCATGCTGACTTCCCCGGGCAGGCACACCATGATGGGCGAGGGGTTCTCGCACATGCTGTAGCCCACGGCGTTGATGGCCACTTCGGTTTTGCCGAACTGGATGGGGAAGCGCAACACCACGTCGCGCACGGGGCTGCGCTTGCTGAGACAGTCCATGGGTTCGCGTAGCGGTGGGTTGCGGTCGGTGCGCCACTTGCCGGGCTCCGCGCTGCCTTTGCTGGACAGGCGGCGCTTGGCGTCAGCCCATTCGCTGACCTTGCGGGCCTTGCGCGGCATGAGGGAACGGGCCAGCACCTGCGCGATGGCAGGGCTTGCGTGGGGCGGGCGCAGGGTGTCCATGGGTCAGGCAGGGATGCTCAGTCAAGAGGTGGCAGGCGCGCCCACCGGCGTGGCCGCCAACGCCGCCACAGCGCTGAACTGGTGCGCCAGTTCCGCCAACGCGGTTTCAACGTGCTCGGCCAGGTGGGCTCTGATGCGGGCTTCGTCGGTGCCCAGGGCCGCAATCTGCGGGGCCAGGCGGTCGGGCCAGGCTTCCAGCGCGAAGCGCAGGGTGACGGCGGCGTCTGCCATGGCGCTGAGGACCTGGTCGCGGCACAGCAGTTTGCCGACGCGTTCTTCCAGGTCCAAGCGGCTCTTTTCGGCGTCATAGAAGGCCTGGCGGTCGCGGTCGCTGCGGGCGCTCGCGCTGACGGCTGGCGCGCTGGCCCGCTCTGGCGCGCCGGTACCTTGCTGGATTTTGGCCAGACTGGCGGCCACGTCCACCAGGCCTTCTGCGGTGAAGACCAGCCGACCTTCGAGCTTGAGCTTGGTGACGTAGCTTTTGCCCCAGCCGTTGAGGCGAGCAAACTCAGCCTGGTTGCACGCAGCCGGGGCCGCGGCCACAGCGGCGCCAACGCTCATTGCGCGCCCACGGCCTGCGAGGCCTGCCTGTTGCGCAAGGACTGCAGGCGCTTTTCAAAGGCCGCGCTCAGTTCGCCAGCCAGGCGCACGCGCACCACGCTTGCCGCTTCGCTCAAAAGGTTCAGCTGGCGGCGGTAGTGGGTGTGGGTGACGAAGAAGAACACCGGCAGAAACAGACCAGTCGGGAGTTTTTCGTACACCCCTGCGGCCAGGCCGCCGCGTTTGGTTGTCAGCGCGATGTAGGTGCGCCCCTTGGCCGCCGCAGACTGGGCCCGCACGGCTGCGCTGGCGCCAATAACGCGCTGGTAGCCGCTGGACAGGCCCGAGCCGAGTTGGTTGAGCACCTGCACGATTTGGCCGCGCGAGATGTTGCCGAAGCCGTCCAGCTTGGCGTACTTTGCCGGCACCACCATGCTGCCCATCGGCATGGCGCCCCCGTTTTGCAGCGCCCGCTCGAACTTCTTGACGGTGCGCCCACCCCCCTGCTCCAGCGGCGCCAGGTAGACCGATGGCGGCAGGCCGCGCTGGGCCACCACGTCCTTGAGGCTGATTTGTGCCTGCAGGCGGCCTACATCGGCCCGTAGCACGCGTGCAGCGCCCCGGGTAAGGGGGGTGGGCCTGTCGATGCGGTTGAGCAGCTGGCCGCCCCACCCGTCAGCCACCGCGCGGGCGGTTTTGTTCAGGGCTTCGGCCACGGTGGACTGGACGCGGCGCTCGGAGAAGCCCTTCAGGCCGCTGGCCAGGGCCCGCATGGGGGTGGCGTCGAAGGTGATTTTCATGCCGCCACCTGCGGCGTAGTGAGCCGGGATTCGATGTCTGCGACCGAGATGGCGGCCACCATGTCCACGATGCGCTGGGGGTCGCGCACCAGTTCTTGCCGGGCCAGCAGGCCGTTCACGAATTCGATGAGCAGATGGGCGCAGAGCGACTTGAGATCACCGCTTTGGCACAGGCGGTGGACCTTGCGGTTGATGGCCGTGTTGACGCCGACCTGCTTGAAGGCCTTGGGCCAGTGGCCCGGGAAATCGATGCATCCGTCTCGGATCGTCATGGGAATCATCTCCGGTTGGTCAGCGGCAGGTTGCAGGGGTTGCAGGGGTTGCAGGCGTGGTTGCAGGCGCAGTTGCAGGCACCAAGTCTTTGTCACCACTCACCTTTTTCCACGTTGCAGGGGGGTGTGGGATCGCGCGCCCGCTTGGGTGCCTAAGCCGGGGCGCGCCTGTCTCGCACGCGCTCGCCGGCAGGCGCCTACACGCGCGTGAGAGGGCTGCAACCCCTGCAACCAGGCGGTTTTCACCTATGAAAACCTGGTTGCAGGCGCTTAAAAAGGTGGCTGCAACCACGCCTGCAACCCCTGCAACCTGCAGCTCTTCAGTAAGGGTTTTCATCGTAGGAACCGTCTTGGTGATGATGCGTTTTGGCGTCAATTGGCCGCTTGTTGAATGGCGATGTCTCTTTTTTCCATTCATCAAGGGCTCCGGCGAAGCGGTTGATGCTGGTTTTCAGTTCTTGCCGCCCTTCGGGCTCATCAACGCCCTCTGGCGCGAGCAGGACGGACTGGGTGAGCACGGTGTCGCTGTGGTTTTTGTAGTGCTGCTTGCGCGAGCGGCGCACGCCGGGCCGTTTGCTCCACGCACCCAAGCATGTGCTGAGCTGCGCTGGCTTGGCCACACCTTGCAAACCACACCAGTGGCGGTAGGCAGCGTAGATGTCTTCCGCCCGCGCTGTGCACAGAGGCAGCGGCAGGTACCGGGCCACCCAGTCCACAAAGAAGCGCTCTGAGCTGTCCATGCCCTGCTCGATGAGGTCGCGCTTGGCCTGGGTGACGGGGGGCAGTGTGGCGGGGCCGAAGTCGCCCAGGTCCAGGGTGAGCAGGTGGTGGTGCCAGGCGGCTATGCCACCGGCCCGGACTTCGGCCAGCACGGCGTTGTACATGGCCACGTCGGCCTTGGCGGGTGTCCAGATGATGGCGAAACGGCGGTCGTCGCGCTCCAGGGCCATGGGCAGGTTTTCGTTGCTCAGAAAGACCAGGTTGCAGTGGTTGCGCTCGTAGTAGCTGGCAACGTTTTTGGGGTTGATGCGGATGCGGTCGCCGGTGATGAGGGTCTTGATCTTGTTCTTGGCGTGGTAAATCTCATCACGCGCCACCATTTCGTCGGCCACGCCGAACAGCAGGCAACTGGCCCAGTCGTTGAACTTGTCTTCGATGGCGTCTTGGTTGAGCATGCGGCCATAGCGGCCGTACACGCCCACGTGGCTTTCGAAGAAGAGACTTTTGCCGGTGCCTTGGGCCCCGTGCATGACGACGGCGGTCTTCATCTTGGCGCCGGGGTGCTGCACGGGGTAGGCCAGCCAGCACTGCAGCCAGCGCCACATGTCGGCTGCGCGGGCGTCGTTGCTGCACAGGAACTCACCCAGGGCCAGCAGCCTGCTGCAGTCACCCTGCTCTGGAGTGGCGGGCCAACCTGACCAGAGGTTGCACTTGACGGTGATGTCACGCTCAGTGGGGTCGAAGCCCACTTCTTCCAGCCGCACGATGCGCTTGTGAGGCGACTCCATCCACGCCCGGTGCATTTGCCTGCTGACGCACAGGTTGCGCATGCTGGCCAGGGGCACCATCTTGTGCTCCTGAGCATCGAAGACGGTTTCGCTGGCCTCGTAGACCAGCGCGAAGCGGTTGTGCAGTTCGTCCACTGCCAGCAGGCTGCGCAGATCAACCCCAGCACCGTCTTCCCCTTCCCCCGTAGAGCGGTGGGCGGGCGCTGCCGCTCCCCCTGGGCCCCACTGCAGAGCCGTGAGGTGGGCCTCAAGCTGCGAGCGCACGACATGCAGGCCTTCGGCCAGGTGCAGGTCGTTCCAGTCGGTGCTGCCTTTGCTGTCCAGCGGCCGGGCGACGGCGAAGCGTGGTGCCAACCAGCTGGTGTGGTCGGCCAGCGCGGTGGCCTGGGCGGCGCTGATGCCGGCATTGCCCGCGCCGTGCGGTTCACCGCAGTGCACGCACGTGGGTTCCGACGTCAGGGTGAGCTGGCCGCAGGCGCGGCACTTGCCCAGGTAGTCGTCATCTGCCAGCACCAGCACGCGCAGCTTAGGCCAGCGGCCACGCAGCGCCTGGGCCGTGTGGATGATGTTGCCGGCATCAAAGGCCACGGCTACCGGCAGGCCCGTAGCCTGGTGGGCACTTGCACAGGTGGCGTAACCCTCCCCCACCAGGCACACGCCCGAAACGCTGGGCGACCCGATCAGGAAGAAATGGCCCTGCTTGGCCAAGCCGGTGGGCCAAAAATCTTGGCTCAATTCGCGTTGAGTAGTGACAGGCTCACGTGGTGATCTACCTGCGCCCGAGACTAGGTGCACGGCGGCATGCCGGGCAAGCGGGTTGGGGGCGT
>JAYVSX010000070.1:0-4272 GCA_043774975.1 Rubrivivax sp. | reverse complement strand
TCCAGCTGTTTGCCGAGCCCTATGTCATGACCCAAGGCGGCCCCGCGCAGCGCACGGTGACGGTGCTCTACCTGATGTACGAAGAAGGCTTTAAGTGGTGGAGCCTGGGCTCGGCATCCGCTGTGGCCTTTGTGCTCTTTGTGATCATGTTCGCCATCACGCTGGTGCAGTTGCGCCTGTCAAAGCAGTCGGGGGCGGCATGAAGATCAACAGCGGCGCTGTGCTGGTCAATGGCTCGCTGGCCCTTTTGTCGGCGCTGACCTTGTTCCCGCTGCTCTGGATGCTGTCGGCAAGCTTCATGGCGCCGGGTGAAGCCAGCAGCTTCCCGCCGCCGCTGCTGCCTGCTGCCCCCACGCTGGAGCACTACCGAGCGCTTCTTGTTTCAGACAGCGGCACGCAGGGGCTGGGACGGCAGGCGCTGAACAGTTTGTTCGTCAGCACTGCAGCCACGCTGCTGTCACTGGCCTTCACGCTCAGTGCAGGGTACGCCTTCGCCAAGCTGAAATTTGCAGGCCGAGAACGCATCTTCCGAACGCTGCTGGCTGCCTTGGTCATCCCTGGCCAAGTGGCCATGATGCCGCTGTTCCTGATGCTCAAGCAGATGGGCCTGGTCAACAGTTTTGCCGGCGCGTTGGTGCCCTGGCTGGCCGGTGTGTTCGGCATCTTTCTGGTCCGTCAGTACGCACGTGGCATCCCGGACGATCTGCTGGAGGCAGCACGCCTGGACGGCGCCAGCGAGGGGCAAATCTTCCTGCGCGTGGTGCTGCCGCTGCTCAAGCCCATTGTGGTGACGCTGGCGGTGCTGGTCTTCCTGGGTTCGTGGAACGACTTCATGTGGCCGCTGATCGTGCTGACCGACCGCGAACTGCAAACCTTGCCCGTGGCCCTGGCTGGCTTGAGCCGTGAACACGTTCAAGACACGGAATTGATGATGGCCGGCTCGGTGCTGACCGTGCTGCCGGTGCTGGTGTTGTTCCTGGTGCTGCAGCGGCACTACATGAAAGGGCTGCTGATGGGCAGCGTCAAATGATGGTGACCAAGCTGCTTGGCTTGATGGCGCTGTTGCTGGCAGTGACCGCGCAGGCCGCGCCCTTGCGCATTGAGCGTCTGGACGACTTCCGCGATGCCGGGGCCTGGAAGGCCAGCGCGTCCGATCAGGTCCAGGCCAGCCTGCGCCGCGACCGTGACGGCAGCCTGTGCCTGGACTACGACTTCAGTGGAGTTTCAGGCTATGCCGTGATGCGGCGCGAACTGCCCGTCAACTGGCCCGAACGCTTCGACATCAAGACACAGTTGAAAGGCACAGGTGGTGTCAACGACTTGCAGTTCAAACTGGTCGACGCCAGTGGCGACAACGTCTGGTGGGTCAACCGCCCCGCCACCGCCCTGCCAGCCGTGCTGACCGACACGGTCTTCCGCCGCCGCCACATCGATTTCGCCTGGGGCCCGGCCGCCGACCGCGCGCTGCGCCAGACGCAGTTCGTGGAGTTCGTGATCGCCGCTGGGCGCGACGGGGGCAAAGGCGCGCTGTGTGTCGCTGGCTTGAGTCTGCAGGAACGGGCGCCAGACCCCAAGCCCTGGCCAGATGTTCGGGTGCGCGCAGCCGCTGGTCACACCCATTTCGACTTCGGCCTGGCCCGTGAATTCAACGGCGTGACGCTGCAATGGCCCGCGGGTGCGACGGCCACGGACTACACACTGCAGGCCAGCAACGATGGCCGCGCTTGGCGCGACCTGCGCCAGGTGCGCGGCGGCGGCGGTGGGCTGCACGCGCTGTTCCTGCCTGAAAGCGAAGCCCGACACTTGCGTGTCACAACCGCCGGCCGGGCCCGCCCGCAATTGGCGCTGAAGAGCGCCGCCGACTGGCTCGACTTCAACCGCGTGCTGGCCACCCTGGCGGCCGAGTCACCCCGTGGCGAACTGCCGCGTGCCTTCCTGGGCCAGCAGAACTACTGGACCCTGGTGGGTGTGGACGGCGGCGGTGCGCGCAGCGCCCTCATCAGCGAAGACGGCGCCATCGAAGTGGGCCGCGGCGGCTTCAGCCTGGAGCCTGCCGTGCAGTTGGAAGACGGCAGCCGCGTCACCTGGGCCGGTGTGCGTCTGCGCCACACGCTGCGTGAAGGGCGACTGCCGATGCCCGCCGTGCAATGGACACACAGCGACTTTGCGCTGCAGGTGGAGGCCACAGCGGATGGCCCTGCGCAGGCGCCGTGGCTGTTGGGCCGCTACACCCTGCTCAACCGCAGCCAGCGCAGCCAGCGCTTCACCTTGCTGCTGGCCGTGCGGCCCTGGCAAGTCAACCCGCCGCAGCAGTTCCTGGCCACGCCTGGCGGCGCGAGCCCCGTGCACAGCCTGCGTTGGACCGGGCAGGCGCTGCAGGTCCAGGGCCATCAACTTCGGTCACTGCAGTTCACCAGCCCGCCGCAGCGTGTCGGCGCGCTGCCATTTGACGGGGGCCTGGGCTTGCTTGCCCTGCAATCAGCGGCGCCCCTGAAGGCCGGCAAGGCCGCCCTGCGCGACCCGCAGAGCCATGCTTCTGCGTTGCTGCAGTGGCCGGTGACCCTGGCGCCTGGCGAGTCTTTCACCGTAGGCCTGGACGCCGGGCTGGCCACGTCGGCTCAGCAGGCCCAGCCCACCACACCCGTCACGTCAGCCCAACTCCAGGCGCGCTTCGAAGCCGCAGCGGCGCACTGGCGCGAACGCCTGGGCCGCACCACGCTGCAACTGCCGGGTGTTGACCAGCGCATCGCCGACACCTTGGCCACGTCACTGGCGCACATGCTCATGTCGCGCGACGGCCCGGCCCTGCAGCCGGGCACGCGCAGCTACGCGCGCAGCTGGGTGCGCGACGGCGCCATGATGGTGGCCGGCTTGCTGCGCCTGGGTGAAGTGGACGCCGCGCGCAAATTCACCGACTGGTTTGCCGGCTACATCTTCACCAGCGGCAAGGTGCCCTGCTGCGTGGACCAGCGCGGAGCCGACCCGGTGGTGGAAAACGACAGCCATGGCCAGTACCTTTACGCCGTGGCGGAAGTGCTGCGCCATACGGGCGACAGCGCCTGGGCTGCCCAACACTGGCCCAGCGTGCAGCGTGTGGTGGGCTGGATGGAAGGCTTGCGGCAAAGCGAGCGCACGGCCGCCAATCGCACCCCGGACCGCATCCATTTCTTCGGCCTGATGCCGCCGTCCATCAGCCATGAGGGTTACAGCGACAAGGCGGCCTATTCGTACTGGGACGATTTCTGGGCCCTGCGCGGCTACAAGGACGCGGTGCAGTTGGCGCAGCACCTGGGCCATGCGGACCAGGCCGCGTTGTGGTCCACGTGGCGCCACAGTTTCGAAACCGAGCTGGCCGCGTCCATCGAGGCCACGGCACAGCGCTGGCAGATCCAGCACATCGCCGGCGCCGCCGACCGTGGCGACTTCGACGCCACGTCCACCACCATGGCGCTGAACCCGGCGCAAGCGGCACTGCCACGTGCGCGGCTGGAGGCCACCTTCGAACGCTACTGGCAGGAAATGAGCGCCCGCGGCGAAGGCCGGCGTGCATACAAAGACTACACACCCTACGAGCTGCGCAACGTGGGCGCACTGGCCCAGCTGGGCTGGCCAGCGCGGGCTCACACCATGCTGGACTTCTTCTTCAAGGACCAGCGGCCTCAGGGCTGGAACCAGTGGGCCGAGGTGGTGCTGCCCGACGCCCGCGAGCCGCGTTTCCTGGGCGACATGCCCCACGCCTGGGTCTCTTCCGACTACGTCCGCAGCGTGCTGGACCTGTTCGTGCTGGAACAAGAACGTGAAGGCGCTTTGCTGCTGGGTGCCGGCCTGCGCAGCAGCTGGCTGCAACAGGGCGACGTGGTGCTGCACGGCCTGTCCACGCCGCATGGCCCCCTGGACTGGAGCCTGCTGCGCACGGCGGGCGGCTGGCGGTTTTCATTGCCGCGCCCGTTGCGCGACCTGCCCGGAGGGGTGACGCTGACCTGGCCCGAGGACCTGCCCCTGCCGCGCGCCTTGCACGAAGGCCGACCCCTGGTCTGGCAAGGTCGGCAACTGCGCCTGCCCACCCCGCCCAGCCAAGTGGAATTGGTGCGCGAATAAGTGCCCATGACTGGACACTGACCAACCCATAACCACCCGATGGCCTCCCGACGCTGGTTCCTCCCATCGCCCCTGCTCATGACGGGCTGCGCCTTCGTTCCCGTGCGTGCCAACCATGGTGAGACGGACCGCCGCTGAGCTCTGCCCGATGACCGCACCGACACCCCGAGCCAC
>JAYVSX010000069.1:0-8148 GCA_043774975.1 Rubrivivax sp. | reverse complement strand
AAAAAGGGCACGTCGGCACCCAGCTTCAGACCCAGTGTCATGAGCCGCTGGCGTGGCCAGTTCAGTCCCCACAAGCGGTTCAGTCCCAGCAGCGTGGTGGCGGCGTCCGAGCTGCCGCCGCCCATTCCCGCACCCCAAGGCACCTGCTTGTCGATGCTGATGTCCACACCCACCGTGCAGCCGCTGGCTTGCTGCAAGGCGCGTGCTGCGCGAAGGCACAGGTCGTCGGCGGGCAGCGCGCTGCCCAGGTCGTGGCGATTCAAGGCGCCATCGTCGCGCCGCTCCAGGTGCAGCAGGTCAGCCCAGTCGATCAGCACAAAGACCGACTCCAGCAGGTGATAGCCGTCTGGGCGGCGCCCCACGATGTGCAGGAACAGGTTGAGCTTGGCCGGTGCCGGCAGGTCATGAAGCGCTCGCAGCGTCATGTCATCGGTGTCTTTTCAAGAGGGTTCTGCACGGTCCAGCCTGACGCGCAGGTTCACCCGTGGCGGGCTTTCACGCAGGGCACTGATCCAGCCCTCACCGAAGCGGTCGGTTTGGACTCGCCAACCCAGTTGCTCAAAGCCGCTGGCTTGCGGCTGGTGTGCAGCCTGCGGCCAGGGCCTGCCGGCCAGCCAGTCTGGCAGGGCCGCCAGCGGCAAAGTTTCGCCCAAGGCTTGCTGTGAGAGTTGGTCCAGGCTGTCAAAGCGACTTTGGCCCTGAGGCGTGCTCAGCGTGGCCAACTTGTCCTGCCAGGTGGCGGCCAGCAGCAAGCTGCCCAGCGGCGACAGCAAGCGCAATTCGCCGGAAGAGGCGCTGCCACGCAGCTCAAAAGCAGCGCTGAGGCTTTGCGCCGCTCGGTCCTGGAACGCCTGCACCTGCAGGCTGAGTCGGCCGGTCGTCCAGGCCCCGCTGTCCGTGACGCCAGGCACTGGGGTAGCACAGCCCGTCACACCAAGCAACAGCGCGCCAATCAGCAGCGCGGTGGCCCACAGCGTGCGAATCACAGGTCGACGCGCAGCCGAGCCAGGGTTTCGCGCAAGACGTCGTTACTGGCGTCGCGGCCTTTGCTTTCGCGCCAGACGCGCCGGGCCTCGTCGCGTTGCCCCAGCGACCACAAAACCTCGCCCAGATGGGCGCCGATCTCGGTGTCGGGCCGTGCGCTGTAGGCCTGGCGCAGAAGACGCACCGCTTCTTCACCGTTGCCCATGCGGTACTCGATCCAACCCAGGCTGTCGGTGATGTAGGGGTCGCCAGGCGACAGCTCCAATGCCCGCTTGACGAGCTGGCGGGCCTCGGGCAGGCGCAGATTGCGATCGGCCAGCGAATAGCCCAACGCGTTGTGGGCGTGAGCGTTGTCGGGCTTGAGTTCGATCACGCGCCGCAGCAGCCTTTCCATGTCGTCCAGACGGTCCAGTTTTTCGGCCACCATGGCATGTTCATAGAGCAAGTCGGCGTCGTCCTGGAAGCGTTTGCCGGCGTCGGCCAACACCTCGTAGGCTTCTTTCCAACGCTTGACCTCGCGCAACACCGAGGCTTCCGCCATCAACTTGGCGCGGGCGTCGGTGGGCTGTCGTTCGGGCGTGCTGCGGATCAACTCACGGGCCTGGCTGATGCGTCCTTGGCGGGCCAGGATGGCAGCGCGGCGAGACTGCACTTCCAAGGCCCGCTGCGGGTCCTCGATCTTGGCCAGCCAGCCTTCGGCGGTTTTGAAGTCGCCCCCTTGCTCGGCCGCCTGTGCCAGCATCAGCCAGGCCTGCACCAGACCCTGGTCGGGACGCGGTGCATCCGCGTCGTCGTCGCTCTCAGAGGGTGGTGCTGCAACCGCACCCGGCTGCGCAGGCCGCTGCGCCAGCTCGATGTAGCGCAGCAGCGTGGCTTCGCCCTCTTTGCGCTGTTTGAGTTCAAGTTGCAAGGCGCCCAGGGTCAGGAAGCCGTCGGCTTCTTCGGGCTGGGCAAGGGTGGCTAGCTCCAACTGTTTCACGGCGTCCCCGTAGCGCTGGCTGGCCATCAGCTGTCGCGCATAGACCTTGCGCACCGGTGCTTCAGCAGTGGGCTGCGACAGGTAGGACTGCACCGTGACTTCGGCCTGGGGGCGCTCGGCCATCAGCTGCATGGCCAGCAACGCCGGGCCGGTTGCCGATGGGTCGAGGGCGTGCGCCTGCTGCGTCAGTGCCAAGGCCCGATCCAGATCCTTGGCTTCCATCCAAGCTCGGCCCAGGGCTACTTGGGCTGGAATGCGCAGCTCGGTGGTGTCCTGGTAGGGCTTGAGCACGTCTTCCATCAACGTGGCCACCACCCTGGGATCGTTGGCGCGTTGCAGAAAACGAGGCAAGGCCGAGATCAGCCCGGCGCGGTCGGTGGCAGGCGTTTGTCCCAGCAAGGACCGCAGGGGTTCGATCACTTCCGCAGGGCGGTTGAGCACCATCAGGATCTGCATCTGCAGGCGCAGTGCATCCAGCGATTCCGGCCTGGCCAGGCGCCAAGCGCGTGCTGCGGCCAGCGCCTGATCCCCAGCGCGAGCTTGCAAGGCGATGTCGACGCTGCGTCGAAACAGGCCGTCGTCGCGGGTGCGGCGGGCGGCGTCGAGCAGCCAGTCGTAAGCGGTATTGGCGTCGCCTTGGGTCAGTGCCAGCTCGCCAATCAGCAGTTGGTAAAACAGCCGATCGTCCATGCCCGAATTGACGGGTACGGGGGGCACGGGGGGCACGGCAGTCGTGGTGGTCAGTTCTGGCGCCGACGTCTGGGCAAAACTGCACAGTGGTGTTCCGAGCAGGGCGGCCAGAAGTGGGACCAGCGTGAAACGCCAGCGGCTGCGGTCGGACATGGGGACTCCCTTGAGGCTGCAGATCATTCTCACATAATGGTCCGATGCCTGAACTCCCCGAGGTAGAGGTCACTCGCCGCGGCATCGCCGCCCCGTTGTTGGGTGCCACCGTGCGCTCCGCCCGGTTGGGTAAACCGCTGCGTTGGCCTTTGGGGAGGACCGTGGACGCATTGGCCGGCGTTCAGCTGGGCTTGGCCGACCGGCGGGGCAAGTACATCTGGTTGCCCATGAGCCGAAGCGGTGCGGCCGAGGGTGGCTTGTTGCTGCACCTGGGCATGTCGGGCTCATTGACCCTGCGTGACCCGGCGCCCGCTGCCGGGCCTCATGACCACTTTGACCTGGTCACCGATCGCGGCACGCTGCGCTTGAACGACCCGCGACGATTTGGGGCGGTGGTCTGGTCGAGCGCGCTCGGTGAAGCCCCGGCCAAGGCCTTGTTGGACCGCCTGGGGCCGGAGCCCTTTGACGAGTCCTTGACGCCGGCCACTTTTCATGCGGCGCTGCAGCAGCGGCGTGGCCCCATCAAGACGGTTCTGCTGGCCGGTGAAGTGGTGGTGGGTGCCGGCAACATTTACGCCTGCGAGGCGCTGTTTCATGCCGGCATTCACCCGGCCTTGGCCGCCGACCGCATCAGCAAACCCCGCGCCGCGGCCCTGCTGGCGGCGGTGCGCCAGACCCTGGGCCGGGCGCTGGAACTGGGTGGGTCGACACTGCGCGATTTCAGCGATGTGCACGGCGCGAGTGGCGCCTACCAAACCCAGGCAGGCGTTTACGGCCGCGCGGGCCAACCCTGTTTGAAGTGCGGCACGGCCGTGCGGCGGCGGGTCCAGGCGCAGCGATCTACCTTCTTTTGCGCAGTTTGTCAGCGACGGTAACCGGCGCACGGGGCGTGATATTGGGCTGACTGGGGCTGCAGAGCCTGCGCTAGCATGTTTGCCGCGGTTAACCGCTCCCATCCAAAAATGCACAGTTCCATCGCTGACAGCCTCGACGCCCTTGCCACCTGGCGAGCCGAGCTGGATCGCCACGTGGTCCAACTGGGCAAGTCTCTGGCTGAGCAAGACGTGCTGGACAGCGCCGACAACGCGCTGCTTGCGGCTCTGCGCGAGCGGTTGTCGTCGGAAAAGCTGGTGCTGGCCTTTGTGGCCGAGTTTTCACGCGGCAAGTCCGAACTGATCAACGCTATCTTCTTTGCCGACGCCGGTCGGCGGGTGTTGCCGGCCACACCGGGGCGCACCACCATGTGCCCGGTGGAACTGCGCTTTGAAGCCGACGCGCCGGCGCGTCTGTCGCTGTTGCCTGTGGAGACGCGCCTGCGCGGTTTGTCACTGGCCGAGTTGCGACCCCGGGACGAGCCCTGGCACCACGTGCCACTGGACCCCAAGAATGCGCAGTCCCTGGTGCAGGCTTTGGGTGCTGTCACCCGCACCCAGCGGGTCACGCAAGAACGTGCACAAGCGCTGGGTTTTTGGGACGATGAACACCCCGAAGACAACCCGCCGCGCGACGAAGACGGTAACGTGGAAGTGCCGGCCTGGCGCCACGCCATCATCAACTACCCCCACCCCTTGCTCAAGCGCGGGCTGGTGGTCATTGACACACCGGGGCTCAACGCCATTGGCGCGGAGCCCGAGCTGACGCTGGGTTTGCTGCCCTCGGCCCACGCAGTGGTTTTTGTGCTGGGTGCCGACACCGGCGTGACCCGCTCGGACCTGAGCATCTGGCGTGACCACCTGGGACACGCTTCGCTGGAACGCTTTGTGGTGTTGAACAAGATCGACACCTTGATGGACCCGCTGTTGCCGGCCGCCGAGATTCGAGCCCAGATTGATCAGCAGTGTGTCAGCACCGCTGAGACCCTGGGTGTGCCGCTGTCGCGGGTGTTCCCGCTTTCGGCCCGCGACGCGCTGGCTGCGCGTGTCGACCTCGATCCCAAACGCCTGGCCGCCAGCCGCCTGCCGCCTTTGGAAGACGCCTTGGTGGCCGAACTCTTGCCGCGTCGCCAAGCGCTGTTGGTGCAGTCGGCGGTTTCGGTGGTGGAACAACTGCGCCGATCGGCCGGCCGGCGCTTGGCCGACCGGCGTCGTCAACAGTCCGAGCAGTTGTTGGAGTTGCGCGGCTTGCGTGGCAAGAGCAGCGCCAAAACCCGCCTGATGCTTGATCGGGTGGACGCCGAGATGGCCGATTTCGAACGCTGCACCGCCAAGCTCGGCGCGCTGCGGGCGGTTCAAGCGCGCATCCTCAAGTCGGTGATGGCCTTGCTGTCGGCCGAGTCGCTGCGCTCCGAGCTTTCCGCCATGCAGTCGGCCATGAGTTCCAGGCCCTTCAACCTGGGTGGCCGCGCCGCCTTTGACACGCTGATGAAGCGTGAACGGGCCACCCTGGTCAAAGCCCGCACGCAGGCTGAAGAAATGCGGCAGATGCTGGAGGGCAGTTTCCGTCAGCTCAACACCGAATTTGGTTTTGCTTTTGCGCTCAACCCGATGCCCGATCTGCAGCCCTTTGCCGACGAGCTGGACCAGATCGAGCACAACTACAGCCGCTACCTGGGCCTGGGCCAGGCCTTGCGCATGGCGGCTTCAGGCTTTGCCGAGCAGTTTCGGCGCATGTTGCTGTCCAAGTTGCGCGTGGTGTTCGAAAACGCTGCGGGTGAGGTCGAGCTGTGGAGCAAGGCGGCTCAAGCCCAGGTGGACGTGCAACTGCGTGAACGCCGCCGCGGTTTCACACGCCGGCGCGAGTCGCTGCAGCGCGTGCAAGCCGCAGCAGGTGACCTGGAACAACGCATTTCCGAGGTGCAGGCCCAGGACGAGCACCTGGCCGAGATGCTGTCCCGCCTGAATGCGGTGGCCGACGATGCCGTGGCCAGTGCGCGCCGCCTGGCGCAAGAGCCCACGGTGCAGCGCATCTCGCTGCGGCCCGAGCCAGCCCAGCAAGACGCCGCGTGACGGCCGCTGCGCGCGCAGGCACGCCGCCGTGACGTTGCCCAGCTTGGCCGCGCGGGTGGTGCGCTGGCAGCGCCAACACGGCCGCCACGGCCTGCCCTGGCAGGGCACGCGGGATCCCTACCGCGTGTGGTTGTCCGAGGTCATGCTGCAACAGACGCAGGTGACCACGGTGCTCGACTATTACGACCGTTTTCTGCAGCGCTTTCCCAGCGTCGTTGTGCTGGCCGCAGCGCCACTGGACGACGTGCTGGCGCTTTGGAGCGGCCTGGGTTACTACAGCCGCGCCCGCAACCTGCACCGCTGCGCGCAAACGGTGGTGGCCGATCATGCGGGGCAATTTCCCAACCACAGCCAAGGTCTGCAGGCCCTGCCCGGGATCGGCCGTTCAACTGCCGCTGCGATCGCTGCTTTTTGTTTTGGCGAGCGCGTGGCCATCCTGGACGGCAACGTCAAGCGCGTGCTCGCCCGTGCGCTGGGCTTCGAAGGCGACCTGGCGGTGGCCCGGGAGCTGGACCAGCTTTGGGAACTGGCTCAGGGCCTTTTGCCCCAGCAAGGGGTTGAGGCCTACACCCAAGGATTGATGGACCTGGGTGCCACGGTCTGCTCAGTCCGTGGGCCCGACTGCGCGCGCTGCCCGCTGGCCACCACCTGCGTGGCCAAGGCCTGTGGCGAGCCCCAGCGCTTTCCCGTCAAGACCCGCAAACTCAAACGCAGCCACCGTGAAAACGCGGTCTTGCTGTTACGTCACGGTCAGCGCCACGGTCAGCACCACGGTCACCAGCAACTGCGCACTTTGCTGGTGCAGCGCCCGCCCACGGGGGTGTGGGCGGGTCTGTGGGCGCTGCCTGAGTACCCATCGGTGGCCGAGCTGGCCACGCTGTCTGCCCACTGGCCCGGCCAAGGCGAGTGGCTGCCCACTGTTCACCACGTGCTGACCCACCTGGACTGGGACCTTCATCCCTTGCGCTGGGACTGGACTGCCAGACCCGCCCCCCCGCCAAGCTTGGTTGCGCAGGGCCGCTGGTGCTCGCTTGACGAAGCCTTGGGCTTGGGCTTGCCGGCGCCTATTCGCAAGCTGCTGCTGACCTCCGGCGGGTGAAGCGCCCGGTCTACTCAAAAACAACTCTTTTGTCGCGCAGGTAGCCGTCGACCAGACTCAGGCGGATGACCGGGTCATCCAGCTCCATCAATTTCTGCTTGACCGCCAGCGGCACCGGCAACAGTTCGCACCAGCGGTTGGCCACCCAACCTGCATCGTCCAGACGGTAGGGCTGGGCAAAGGGTTCGGCGTCGCGTTCTTGCAGTTTTTTGATGGTGTCGGCCAGAGCCGTCACGGTGGGCAGCATGGCGGGGCCGGGCATGCGCACCGGGTCTTGGGGCACCAGCGTGATGGGGGCTTGCCACAGGCCGTTGGCGCTTTGCACCGCAGGTTGATTCAAGCGAAATCGCTGCCCGCCGGTGCACTGCACACGCAGGATGCCGGTTTGCTCGGCGTCCACGTCATCGATGTGCGCCAACACGCCCACCGCCTCAAAACGTGGCGTCGTGGGGTTGGGTCCGGCTTCAGCGCCCTGGCTCAAACAAATCACGCCGAAGGGTTGTCGGGTGCGCATGCAGTCAGACACCAAGTCCAGGTAGCGGGCCTCGAAGACCTTCAGCCCCAGCACGGCTTCGGGAAACAGCACTGTGCGCAGCGGAAACAGCGGCAGCGCGGTGTCGGGTGCGGGCCAGGCTGATGGGGTCATTCCTTGGGACCCAGTTCCCGGTGTCGGACGAGCGTGGCGTACTGGCTTTCAAAGTGCCGCGCCAGCCACTGCACGCTGTAGACCGAGCGGTGTTGCCCGCCCGTGCAACCTATGGCCACGGTGAGGTAGCTGCGCTGGTCGTCCTCGAACGACGGCAGCCAGCGGGTCAGGAACGCCGCGATCTGGCCCAGCATTTCCACCGCCTCGGGCTGGGCTTCCAGGTAGGCCGCCACAGGCGCATCGCGGCCGTTGAGCGGGCGCAACTCGCGGATGTAATAGGGGTTGGGCAGCACGCGCATGTCGAAGACATAGTCCGCGTCCAGCGGCACGCCGTGTTTGAAGGCGAAGCTCTCGAAGACCAGGGTCAGCGCCGCCTCGCGCGCGCCCACCAGGGACCGCACCCAGCTGCGCAGCACAGCGGGGCGCAGTTGGCTGGTGTCGATGATGGTCGAGACCTCGCGCAGGTCCGACAACAGCGCACGCTCCAGCTCGATGGCCTCGACCAGCGCGCGGGCGTTGTCGCCTTCCGACGGCGCGGTCAGCGGGTGTGGGCGGCGCGTCTCTGAAAAGCGCCGCAGCAGCGCATCGGTGCTGGCGTCCAGGAAGATGGCGTGCACACGCACCCCTTCGCTGCGCAGTTGGTGGATCAGCG
>JAYVSX010000068.1:0-14617 GCA_043774975.1 Rubrivivax sp. | reverse complement strand
AAGTACCCGAACGCCACCGAGGTGGTGTGGTGCCAGGACGAGCCGCAGAACCAAGGCGCGTGGTTCTTTGTGCAGCACTACGTGCACGAAAACATGCTCGAAGGCCAGAAGCTCGGCTACGCCGGGCGCCCGGCCAGCGCGTCGCCGGCGGTGGGCTATTCGCACCTGCACCAGGAGCAACAAAAAGCCCTGCTGGACCAGGCCTTTGGCAAGATCAAAGGCTTTGTACTGACCAAGTAAACCCCGGCTTTGCGCGGTGCCTGAGGCGCCCGCAAACCATCATTGGCGCAGGCGCCGAGCCCCATGGCTTGCACCTGCGTCGCTGAACAACGCACCCCGAGAAAAGACATGGCCATCGTTGAAGTCAAGGTTCCGCAGCTGTCCGAGTCCGTGGCCGAAGCCACGCTGCTGCAGTGGAAGAAAAAGCCCGGCGACGCTGTCGCCATCGATGAAATTCTGATTGAGGTCGAGACCGACAAGGTGGTGCTGGAAGTGCCCGCGCCAGCCGCCGGCGTGTTGGTCGAGATCGTGCAGGCCGACGGCTCCACCGTCGCGGCTGAACAGCTGATTGCCCGCATCGACACGGCAGCCACCGCTGGTGCTGCGGTCCCCGCCGCGCCCGCCGCCACGCCCGCCGCGGATTCCCCCGCTCCTGCCGCCGCTGCAGCCAGCAGCGGCAAGGGCAACATTGCGATGCCTGCTGCTGCCAAGTTGATGGCCGACAACAAGCTGGTGGCCGGTTCTGTGCCGGGCACCGGCAAAGACGGCCGGGTGACCAAGGGCGATGTTTTGGGCGCACTTGCAACGCCTGCCGCCGCGCCCAAGGTCGCACCGGTTGCTGCCGCACCCGCGCCAGCCGCACCGGCCAGGTTGCTGCCCGCCGTGGCGGCGCCGATGTCCAACAGCCTGGGCGAGCGCCCCGAGCAGCGTGTGCCCATGTCCAGGCTGCGCGCGCGCATCGCCGAGCGCCTGGTGCAGTCGCAAAGCACCAACGCCATCCTGACCACCTTCAACGAGGTCAACATGGCCCCGTTGATGGACATGCGCAAGAAGTTCCAGGAAAAGTTCGAAAAGGAACACGGTGTCAAGCTGGGCTTCATGAGCTTCTTCGTGAAGGCCGCAGTCGCCGCGCTGAAGAAATACCCGGTGCTCAACGCCAGCGTGGACAACAACGACATCGTCTACCACGGCTATTTCGACATCGGTATCGCGGTGGGCAGCCCGCGCGGCCTGGTGGTGCCGGTGCTGCGCAACGCCGACCAGATGAGCTTTGCCGACATCGAAAAGAAAATTGCCGAGTACGGCCAAAAAGCCAAGGACGGCAAGCTGGGCATTGAAGAACTGACCGGTGGCACGTTCAGCATCAGCAACGGCGGCACCTTTGGCAGCATGCTGTCCACACCCATCATCAACCCGCCGCAAAGCGCCATCCTGGGCGTGCACGCCACCAAGGACCGCGCCGTGGTCGAGAACGGCGTGGTGGTGGTTCGGCCCATCAACTACCTGGCCATGAGCTACGACCACCGCATCATCGACGGCCGCGAAGCCGTGCTGGGACTGGTGACGATGAAGGACGCGCTGGAAGACCCGGCCCGCCTGCTGTTCGACATCTGAAGGCACACCATGAGCAAGTCATTTGACGTGGTGGTCATTGGCGCCGGCCCCGGTGGCTACATCGCTGCCATCCGCGCAGCCCAGCTGGGCTTCAACGTCGCCTGTGTCGACGAATGGAAAAACGACAAGGGCGGCCCTGCACCGGGCGGTACCTGCACCAACGTGGGCTGCATTCCCAGCAAGGCGCTGCTGCAAAGCAGCGAGCACTACGAGCATGCTGCGCACAGCTTTGCCGACCACGGCATTGGCTTGAAGGACCTGAGCATCGACGTCAAGAAGATGCTGGCCCGCAAGGACACGGTGGTCAAACAGAACAATGACGGCATCCTCTACCTATTCAAGAAAAACAAGGTCAGCTTCTTTCATGGCCGCGGCGCCTTCACCAAGGCGGTGGACGGTGGTTATGAACTGACTGCGGGCGCCGAGACCTTGGTCGCCCAGCAGGTCATCCTGGCCACCGGCTCCAGTGCCCGGCCGCTGCCAGGAACGCCGTTTGATGAGGACAACATCCTCAGCAACGACGGCGCCTTGCGGGTCGGCGCGGTGCCCAAAAAACTGGGGCTGATTGGCGCCGGCGTCATTGGGCTGGAAATGGGTTCGGTGTGGCGCCGCCTGGGCGCCGAGGTGACGGTGTTGGAGGGCTTGCCCACCTTCCTGGGCGCCGTCGACGAACAGATCGCCAAAGAAGCGCACAAGGCCTTCGTCAAGCAGGGCTTGAAGATTGAGCTGGGCGTCAAGGTCGGCGAGATCAAGACGAGCAAGAAGGGTGCGAATTCGCGGGTGTTGGTGGCCTACACCACAGCCAAGGGTGAAGCGCAGACGCTGGAGGTCGACAAGCTCATCATCAGCATCGGTCGTGTGCCCAACACCACCGGGCTCAATGCCGAAGCGGTGGGCTTGAAGCTCGACGAGCGGGGTGCCATCGTGGTGGATGGCGACTGCCGCACCAACCTGCCGGGTGTCTGGGCCGTGGGAGACGTGGTGCGCGGCCCCATGCTGGCGCACAAGGCCGAGGAAGAAGGCGTTGCGGTGGCTGAGCGCATCGCGGGGCAGCATGGCCACGTCAACTTCAACACCATCCCCTGGGTCATCTACACCAGTCCCGAGATCGCCTGGGTCGGCCAGACCGAGCAGCAGCTGAAGGCCGCGGGCCGGGCTTACAAAGCCGGCACCTTCCCCTTCATGGCCAACGGCCGGGCGCGTGCCTTGGGCGACACCACCGGGATGGTGAAGCTCCTGGCCGACGCGGTCAGCGATGAGATCTTGGGTGTTCATATCGTGGGGCCGATGGCCAGCGAACTGATCGCCGAAGCAGTGGTGGCCATGGAGTTCCGGGCCAGCGCCGAAGACATTGCACGCATTTGCCATGCCCATCCGTCCTTGAGTGAAGCCACCAAGGAAGCCGCCTTGGCGGTAGACAAGCGCACCCTGAACTTTTAAGTGGGGGTCCGGCAGCTTTACGAGGCCGAGCTGGTTCAGCGCGGCTACCGCAGCGACCCCGAGCAGCTGGGTGCGGTGGCGGCGCTGGAGCGCTGTGAAAACGAGTGGGCCGACTACAAGGCCCGGCGCAGTAATGCGCTGACCAAGCTGATCAGCCGCCCCCCCATTCCACGCGGTGTCTACATGCATGGTGGGGTGGGGCGGGGAAAAAGCTTCCTGATGGACTGCTTTTTTCAAAGTGTGCCGCTGACGCGCAAGACACGCCTTCACTTTCACGAGTTCATGCGTGAGGTGCACCGCGAGTTGCAGGACCTGAAGGGAACCGTCAACCCGCTGGACGAGTTGGGCAAGCGCATGGCCAGGCGTTTTCGCCTGATTTGCTTTGACGAGTTTCACGTCGCCGACGTCACCGACGCGATGATCCTGCACCGTTTGCTGGACGCCCTGTTTGCCAACCGCGTGAGCATCGTCACCACCAGCAACTTTCACCCCGACGGTCTGTACCCCAATGGGCTGCACCGCGACCGCATCCTGCCCGCCATCGAGCTGCTCAAGGCCAAGCTGGAGGTGATCAACGTGGATGCAGGCATGGACTACCGCCAGCAAACCCTGGCCCAGATCGACGTGTACCACCAGCCGCTGGGCCAGACGGCGGAAGCGGCGATGAAGCAGGCCTTCGACCAGCTGACCGAGGCGCGTGACGAAGACCCGGTGATGCAGATTGAGCACCGTTCACTGCGCGCCCTGCGCCGCGCTGGCGGCGTGGTGTGGTTCGACTTCGCCACGCTGTGCGGCGGGCCCAGGTCGCAGAACGACTACCTGGAGATTGCAGCGCGGTTCCACACCGTGTTGCTCAGCAAGGTGCCGCAGATGCCGCCGCGCCTATCAAGCGAAGCGCGACGCTTTACCTGGCTGGTGGATGTGCTCTACGACCGCCGTGTCAAGCTGATCCTGTCAGCGGCCGTGCCGGCCAGCGCGCTCTACACCGAAGGACCGCTGGCACACGAGTTTCCACGCACCGTGTCGCGTCTGCACGAGATGCAATCGGCCGAATTCCTGGCTCTGGCCCGACGTGATGTCGACACCTCGTTGACCTGATGTGCGCCAAGCTCAATTCACGCTCAAGGCGGGGTGCGCGGGCGGTCATGCTCTCGGTCTTGCTCTCGGCCATGCTGACAGTTCCGATGGGCGCAGCCTTGCCTGCACCTCAAGAGCGAGCCGAGTTGCGAGCCGAATTGCGAGCCGAACGACATCAGCTGTCCGAAGCATTTGCAAAGGAAGAGCACGCCTGTTCCCAGCAGTTTTTGGTCACCGCCTGCTTGGATGATGCCCGTGCCCGTCGACGTGAGGCACTGGCGCCCTTGCGGGAGCGCGAGTTGAGATTGGACGAAGCCGAGCGGCGGGCCAAGGCTGAGCAGCGCCGTCAAGCCGTAGCCGTCAAGCAGGCCTTGGCGGCTTCCCAGCCCGCTGCGCGGCTGGTGCCGCCGGTTCGAGTCCGTTCCTCATCGGCAGCCAGCAGCGCCTCGTCCCGCGAGCCGCGCCTGCCGGAAGCAGATGAGCGAGCGACCGCGGCAGCTGCCCGAGCGCGGGTGTTGGAAACCCAACGTCTGGGGGCATTGCAAGCGCAACAGCGGGTCGATCGAAGGGAGGCTGACCGGCAGGCCGCTGGTCACAAAGCGGCGCCGCTCCCTACACCGGCTTCACCGGCAGCTTCGCGGCCAGCGCGGTAAGCGTGGCGTTTCAGCGCAGCGCATCGACCCGCGCCAGCGCCAACGACAGGTTGTCACCGCCGCCACGGGCGCGCTGGCGGGCTTTGCTGATCAGCATTTCGCTGGCTTCGCGCGGGGGCAGGGCATGCAAGATGGCGCCAATTTCTTTGGGCGTGAAGTAGTGCCACAGGCCGTCGCTGCAGGCCATCAGGCTGTCGCCAAATTCGAGCCGGTCGATGTGCCACAGCGCCACCGGCGGGTCGGCGTGGGTGCCCAGGCATCCGGTCAGCAGGTTCGATTGTGGATGCGTGTTGGCGGCTTCTTCGCTGATCTTGCCTTCGTCGATCAGCCGCTGCACAAAACTGTGGTCCACCGTGCGACGCATCATCTCTGCACCGCGGAAGTGATAAACACGCGAGTCGCCCGCATGCACCACGTCACATTCCAGGTTGGGACTGACGCAAAACGCGGCCACCGTGCTGTGCGGCTCTTCTTCAGAGGTGATGGCCGTCAGCTTGATCATCAGGTGCGATTCCTGCACCACCTGGCGCAGCATCTCGGCCGGGTCGTCTTCCAGTGGCACAAAGCGCTCATAGATCTGTCGGCTGGTGAGCAAGACCTGGTCGGCCGCCTTGCGCCCGCCGCTCTTGCCGCCCATGCCGTCGGCCACCACCGCCAGCACCGAGCCCTGGGTGCGCTCGTGGGCCATCACCTCCACCTGGTCTTGCTGGTAGGCGCGATCGCCTTTGTGCAGGCCCGTGGCGGCACTGAATCGGAAGGGCACTACGGCGATGGTCATGCCGCGAATATAAACTCGTGGCCCCACCGCTGACGTGCAGCAATGAACGAGAACCTGCATTCACCTCAGCGAAGGCTCATCGAGTTGCGAATGGAACACGCCGATCTGGACGACCTGATCGACCGCAGCCCGAGCGCACCGGTTGCCGACGACCTGAGCCTGCGGCGCCTGAAGAAGCGCCGTCTGCACCTGCGCGACCTGATCGATCGCCTCGAGACCGAGCTTCACCCGCCTTCCCCGGCCTGACCGCGCCCGCCCAAGGAACAGCCTTTGTCGACCGACTTGTTGCGCGCCGTTGTTGCAGCCTTTGGTGTGGATGGCCCGCTGGCCCAGCACGAGCCCGGTTTTTTGCCGCGCCAGGCGCAGGATCAAATGGCCCAGCGCATTGCCCAGGCCCTGGACCAGCGCGAAGCGCTGGTGGTGGAAGCCGGCACCGGCGTAGGCAAGACTTTTGCCTACTTGGTGCCTTTGCTGCTGTCGGGGCGCAGGGCGCTGGTCAGCACCGCCACCAAGAGTCTGCAGGACCAACTGTTTCTGCGCGACCTGCCACGCCTGCGCGACGCCTTTGGGCTGCCCGTGCGCCTGGCCCTGCTCAAGGGGCGTGCCAGCTACCTGTGCCGCTGGCGATTGCAGCAGGCCGAGCTCAACGCCCACCTGCCAGACCGATTTTCAGTGCGTGCCCTGCACCGGGTGGTGCAGTGGGCCCAAGGCACCCGCACCGGTGATCTGGCCGAGATCGATGGGCTGGACGACCGTTCACCGGTCATCCCCCTGATCACGTCCACGCGGGACAACTGCCTGGGCACCGAGTGCCCCGAGCACCGCGCCTGCCATGTGATGCAGGCCCGGCGTGAGGCCATGGCGGCCGATTTGGTGGTGGTCAACCACCATCTCTTTTTTGCCGATATGGCATTGCGCGACAGTGGGGTGGCGGAGTTGCTCCCCACCGTGGATGTGGCGGTGTTCGATGAAGCGCACCAGTTGGTTGAAGCCGGCGTGCAGTTCCTGGGCACCACGCTGGCCACGGGGCAGGCGCTGGAGCTGAGCCGGGACATGCTGGCCGCGGGCTTGCAACATGCCCGTGGCTTGCAGCCCTGGGCTGAGTTGCAGGCCGAACTGGAACGCGCGGCGCGCAACCTGCGGCTGGCTTGTGCCGGACCGTTGGCCGAAGGCCGCGAGGTGCGCGGCATCGTCAAGCGGCGTTGGGAAGAGGCTGCCGAAGCGCTGCCCCAGGCCTTGGCGGCGCTGGCCGACGCAGCCCGCGCGGCCGCTGAGGGCTTGGGCGCCGTGGCCGAGACAGCGCCGGACTTCCCCAAGCTGGAGCAACGGGCCCGGTCGATGGCGGTGCTGGCCCAGCATTTTGAACAGGACGCCGCCCCCGGCCAGGTTCGCTGGGTGGACCTCAGCCCGCAGCAGGCGCGGCTGGTCGAGTCGCCGCTGGACATTCGCGACATGCTCACCGAACAACGCCAGTTATCGCCCAAGACTTGGATCTTCACCTCGGCCACCTTGGGTGACGACGATGACCTGAGCTGGTTCACCGCCAGCACCGGGCTGGAAGACGCGGCCAAGTTGCGGGTGGGCAGCCCCTTTGACTACCCCACCAACGCGCGAGCCTGGGTGCCACCCGGATTGCCCTTGCCCAATGCGGCGGGCCACCCAGCGGCAGTGGGCGCGCTGGCCGGGCGTTGCGCGCAGGCGCTGGGCGGTCGCACCTTCGTCTTGACCACCACGCTTCGTGTGCTGCCCCTGGTGGCTGAAGCCGTGCGCCAGGCGGCGCCCGATATGACGCTGCTGGTTCAAGGCAGCGAACCCCGGCGTGCACTGTTGCAGCGTTTTGGCAATGGCCAAGGCTGCGTGCTCGTGGGTTCACAGAGTTTTTGGGAAGGCATCGACATGCCGGGTGACGCCTTGCAGTGCGTGCTGATCGACAAGCTGCCCTTCCCGCCGCCGAACGATCCTTTGGTGGAAGCCCGCGTGCGGCAACTGCGCGAGCAGGACCGCAACCCGTTTGAAGACTACTTCGTGGCTGAAGCTGCGGTGTCGCTCAAGCAAGGCGCAGGGCGCTTGATTCGCACCGAGTCAGACCGGGGCTTGCTGGTGATCTGCGACCCGCGGCTGCGACAAATGCGCTACGGCCGAAGGATCATGGCAGCGCTGCCGCCGATGGGGGTGCTGGACACCGAGGAACAGGCGCTGGATTGGCTGGCCGAGCTGGCCTGGGCGCACTAAATCTTCGCAGGCTGAGTCTTGACGGACTGAAACACCGGCTGGCGCACCGGCCGCGTTGTCACCAGAGCTTCCACCAAGCCTTGTTGCGGGCGGTCGGCCCTTCGCCGAGAAAGGCACTGTTGGGGAAATTCTGGCGCAGCACTCGTTCTGAAGACTCGCGCAAAACCGGCAGCTGCAGTTTCTCGTAACTCTGCATCAGGATGAAGAGTGCCTCTTCAACGGCTGGCGCATGCTGAAATTCAGCCACCGCCTGCTGTGCCCGGTTGGCAGCCGCCACATAGGCGCCGCGCCGAAAGTAATAGCGAGCCACGTGAACTTCATACGACGCCAAGGAGTTGACGATGAAGTCCATGCGCTGGCGCGCGTCGGGTGCGTAAGTCGAATTCGGGAACCGGTCGACCAACAGCTTGAAGGCTTGGTAGGCGTCGCGTGCTGCACGCTGGTCGCGTTCCGACAGGTCTTGCCCCGTCAGTTTCCCCATCAGCCCCAGGTTGTCGTTGAAGTTGATCACGCCCTTGAGGTAGTGCGCGTAGTCGAGCGCCGGGCTGGACGGGTTGAGTTTGATGAAGCGGTCGATCGACGTGATGGCCTGGGCCTTTTCACCAGTGCGCCAATTCAGATACGCCATGTCCAGCAGGGCTTGCTGGGCCAGCAGCGAGCCCGCCGCCAAACCTTCTACGCGCTCCAGGCTTTTGATGGCCCGTTCATAGCTGCCGGCTTCCATGTCCTCTTTGGCCTCTCGATACAATCGATCGGCTGAGGCATTGGGGCTCTCATCCTTGGGCGGTGAGGAACAGCCTGCCAGTTGCAGCAGCATCGGCAACACCAACGCCAGCATGGCCAACGGCGCAAAACGCCACACAACAGAAACGCTCATCGCCAATGGTGTCACCAGGTTCCGGAAGCGTCGATTATAGGGAGCAGCCCCCGGCTCTGACCGAAGTGGGCGTGGCGGCTGAGTCGGCTGAGTCGGCTGAAGCCGAGCTGGAGTCCGGCATCGAGACCCGCCAGGCGCGGGTCGAGCCGCCCTGGCACGGGCAGCGGCTCGACAAGGTGCTGGTCGACCTGGCGCCCGAGTTTTCGCGCAACCACCTGCAGCAACTGATCGACCGCGGGCATGTTCTGCTGGACGGTGAGGTCGCGAGCAGCGCTTCGCGCAAGGTGCGGGCGGGCCAGGAAATCGTGCTCGCCCTGGTGCCGACCGATGAAAGCCTGGCCTTCAAGCCCCAGGCTATGGTCCTGAGCATCCTGTTCGAAGACGAGCACTTGCTGGTGCTGAACAAGCCAGCCGGACTGGTGGCCCACCCCGCGCCGGGGAACTGGTCCGGGACTCTGCTCAACGGGCTGCTGGCCCAGCACCCGATAGCCGCCACGTTGCCCCGGGCCGGCATCGTGCACCGGCTGGACAAAGACACCTCGGGCGTGATGATGGTGGCCAAGTCCTTGCCCGCAACCACCGCCTTGACACGCGCCATCGCAGCCCGGGAAGTCCACCGGCGTTACCTTGCCATCGCCTCGGGAAAGCCGCCCACCGAGGCTTTCAGCATCGACGCTCCGATCGGGCGGGACCCGGTGGTCAAGGTGCGCATGGCCATCGTGATGGGGGGCCGGCCGTCACGCACCGATGTGCAGTGCCTGGGCCACCGCGCCCAACACCACGCGCTGAGTTGCACCCTGCACAGCGGCCGCACCCACCAGATTCGGGTCCACTTGGCCTCACGCGGTCTGCCACTGGTGGCCGACACGCTTTATGGGGGCAAGCCGGGCCTGGGCATGCAGCGACAAGCCCTTCACGCGACCGAACTGCGTCTGAGCCACCCCATCAATGGCCAGGCGCTGGTCTTTGACTGTGCGCCGCCGACCGATTTTGCGCAGGCTTGGCAGGCAGTGATGCAGGCCTGATGCGCGAACTCAAGCGTGAGCACAACGCAGGCTACAATCAGGGTCAAATCGCAGCGCAGCTGGCACCCTGGGGTGTAGCGCCTGCCTGAAGCGACGCCCGCATCCGGCCCGGCCGGACCGTGGAAGCTCCCGCGAACTTTGGCTTGGTGCCCCGCGGGTTCCAGTCCCGACTGAGTCGGGTTTACCTGATCGAACCCATTGCGCCCGACAGGGCAGCAGTCCACCCATCGCAGGTCATGAATACATCGGATGCCAAACGCGTCCTCGAAACGGCGCTTATTTGTGCGGTTGCACCCATGCCGATGGCCGAAATGCGAGCGCTTTTCAGTGGCGACCTTGGCTCTGACAGCCTGCGCCGAATGCTCGACGAGCTGGTCAAGGACTGGCAAGGCCGCGGCGTTGAGTTGGTATCCCTGGCCAGTGGTTGGCGCTTTCAGAGTCGACCAGAGATGCGGGAGTATCTGGATCGCCTGCATCCCGAGAAGCCGCCCAAGTACTCTCGCGCCGCGATGGAAACACTGGCCATCGTGGCCTATCGGCAGCCAGTGACACGCGGCGACATTGAAGACATCCGCGGTGTCACGGTCAGCAGCCAAATCGTCAAGCAGCTGGAAGACCGTGGCTGGATCGACGCCATCGGCTACCGCGAGGCGCCCGGGCGGCCCGCGCTGTATGCCACGACGCGTCAGTTCCTGGACGACCTGGGCTTGTCCAGCCTGGACCAGTTGCCCACCATCGACGGCCAGGTCGACGGCGAGCGTGCGGCGTCCGCGTTGGCGGCCATGGACAACCTGGGACCGCTGCTCGACGAAGCGCAGGCCACCTTGCCGCTTGAAGCCGAGGCTGCGGATGGCGCCGTTGTCGGCAGTCAGGCGACCCTTGAGCCGCTCGCTTGCGCAGATCAGCCACTGATGGTGACGCCTTTCCCTCCTTCCTTGCCTGAGCCTGTAACGGCCCAAGTCCTCATTCCTTCGGCCGCTGGCGAAAACCCGCCAACTGCCCCGGGTTCTTTTGACCCTTCGCTGGACCACGCCGCAGTGGACTCAGTGAACCCCATTCCCCCCACGGAAGCTCCCGCATGAACGCTCCCGAAGCCGATTCGACCTTGCCATCCAACCCGCCCGATTCCAGCGCGGACGCCGATGTCAAGCCCAAGCGCAAACGTGCGCCGCGCAAGACCGCGGCGGAGGGCGAGATCGCGGCGGCCACGGCGTCAGTCACCGCTGTGCCGGTACCCAGCAAGGAAGCGGTGTTTGCGCCTGTCAAGCGAGCGCCTGTCAAGCGAGCGGCTGCCAAGCGCCGGACTGGCGGGCTGGCTGCCACTGTCGATGGCGCTGGCGCTGGCCCTGGCCCTGGCGATCCCCAGCCGACCGCAGCTGACGCGCAGCCTGCATCCGAGTCCGCGAGGCCAGGCCAGCGGAACGCGCTCGGTGGGCCGGGTGCTGATGCTGCGGGTGATGCCGTCCGTGGTGCGGCCCATGGTGCGGCCAGTCACGCCGTGCTGGCTCCAACGCCGCCGCCCACCGTGACGGGCCCGTCGACCGACAGCAACGCTGGTCACGCCGCTTCTGGCGAAGGATCAGCCGAAGAAGCCGGCCCCAGCGGACCACGCGAAGCGGGCCAAGGTACGGGTGAACAACAGACGGGTGAACAACAGACGGGTGAAGAAGGACGCGGTCGACGCGGCCGCAATCGCCGGCGCGGCCGGCGCGGCGGTGAGAAGGTTCGTGCAGAGGGTGATGCGCCGTTGGCCGAAGGCAGCTTGCCCGCCGCTGAACCCGCGCAGCCGCTGGTTCAGGCTGGCGAACTGTTCGCCCAGGTGCTGTCAGGTGACTTCGATGTCGAGCCCGAGGCTGTGGCCCTGGAGCCTCAGGTAGCCTCATCCGAAGACGCGCCTGAGGCGCTGGAGCCCCCCAAGCGCGTGTTGGCCGCTGAGCCTGACGCGCCCAAATTGCAAAAGGTGCTGGCCCAGGCCGGCGTGGGCTCGCGACGCGACCTCGAGCAGTGGATCACCGAAGGCCGCGTCACCGTCAACGAAGAAATGGCCCACACCGGTCAGCGCATCTCTTTCGGTGACCGCATTCAGGTGGACGGCAAGCCGGTGCGTTACCGCATCGCGCCGCCACCAGCCCGTGTGTTGGCCTACCACAAGCCGGTGGGTGAAGTGGTGTCGCACGACGACCCTCAGCAGCGGCCCACGGTGTTTCGCCGTTTGCCGCGCCTGGCCCATGGCAAATGGCAGTCGGTTGGGCGCCTGGACATCAATACCGAAGGGTTGTTGCTGTTCACCAACTCGGGTGAGCTGGCCAACCAGTTGATGCATCCGCGGTTTGGTGTCGAACGTGAGTACGCCGTGCGATCGCTGGGGGTGTTGGCGGCTGAATCCAAGACCCGCCTGCTCGAGGGCGTGGAGATCGACGGTCAACGGGCTTCATTCAAGAGCATTGAGGACGGCGGTGGTGAAGGGGTGAACCACTGGTACCGGGTGGTCATCACCGAGGGCCGCAACCGCGAAGTTCGACGCCTGTTTGAAGCCGTTGGCCACGCGGTGAGTCGGCTCATCCGCATTCGCTACGGTTCGGTCGTGCTGCCCCGGGGCCTGAAGCGCGGCGTCTGGGTGGACCTGGAAGACACGGACCTGCGGCAGCTGCGCCGCCTGACCCAGGTTGCCAGGCCGCAGGCCGCGCCGGGTGGTGCTGAGCAAGGTCCGCGGCCGCCCGCGCCAGAGGGTGATGGCGAACGGGGCGATCGCGGCGATCGGGGCGGCCGCCACGGCCGCAACCGGCACGGCCGCAAGCGCAACGACGGGCCCGAGCGGTCACCAGATCGCCCGCTGGGC
Source organism: Rubrivivax sp. (assembly GCA_043774975.1). Lineage (GTDB taxonomy): Bacteria > Pseudomonadota > Gammaproteobacteria > Burkholderiales > Burkholderiaceae_C > Rubrivivax. Next base: position 2,082 of record JAYVSX010000068.1, on the reverse strand, counting down.
GCTGTGGATGGCAACCTGGAACGCGGCCCGCGGCCCGATCGCCCGCCGCGGCCTGAGCGTGGCCCCCGGCCCGAACGTGGCCCACGCCAGCCGCGGCCAGAAGCGGGTGAAGGCGGTGCCATTCCCAACCCGCTGCAGCAAACCTTTGACAAGCGTGCCATCCAGCAAGATCGTCAACTGCGGCGTGACATGCCGGACGACGGCCCGATCCCCAATCCGCTGCAGCAAACCTACGACAAGCGGGCCTTGCAGCGCGACCGCATGCCGCAGCGCGAGATACCGGAAGACGGCCCCATTCCCAACCCCTTGCAGCAGACCTACGACAAACGTTTTGCGCAACCGCAACGCAACGGCCAAGCCCAGCGGGGCGGCCAAAAACGACGCGGCGGCGGCGGCGGTGGGGGTGGGGGTGCAGGTGGAGGCGATCCCGAACGCATCCCGGATCCGATGCAGACCGCCGTTGGTTTCATTGGCGCCAATGCCTTTCACCGCAAGGGTGCCAAAGGCGCTGGCCGACGCTCTGGCGGTGGTGGTGGTGGTGGCAGCGGCGGCCCCGGTGGTGGTGGTCAGCGCGGGCCCGGCGGCGGCAACAAAAGTGGCGGTCGTGGTGGCAACCGAGGAGGGCAGGGCGGCGGCCGCGGCCGTTAAACGGGGGCCCGGCGACAGGGCTCCCGACACCGTCCCGCGCTACAATCAAAAGCTTTGCCAAGTCATTGATTCAGGAGCATTTTTCTCATGGCCATCGAACGCACTCTTTCCATCATCAAGCCCGACGCCGTGGCCAAGAACGTCATCGGCCAAATCTATGGTCGCTTCGAGGGCGCTGGCCTCAAGGTGGTGGCCGCCAAGATGGCGCATCTTTCACGCGGTGAAGCCGAGGCTTTTTACGCCGTGCACAAGGCCCGTCCCTTCTTCAATGACCTGGTCAGTTTCATGATCAGCGGGCCGGTGATGATCCAGGCCTTGGAAGGTGAGGGCGCCATTGCCAAGAACCGCGAGCTGATGGGCGCCACCGACCCCAAGAAGGCCGATAAGGGCACCATTCGCGCTGACTTTGCCGACAGCATCGACGCCAATGCGGTGCATGGTTCTGACGCCGCCGAGACAGCCGCTGCCGAGGTGGCTTTCTTTTTCCCCGGCATGAACGTTTACGCGCGCTGAGCCGCCCGTGGTTGCCAATCTCCTTGAATTTGACCTCGAGGGACTGGCGACCTTTTGCGACCGGCTGGGCGAAAAGCGTTTTCGCGCCACCCAGCTGTACCGCTGGATTCACCAGCGTGGTCAGGCCGACTTCAACCAGATGTCGGACCTGGCCAAGTCGCTGCGCAGCAAGCTGGCGGGCGTGGCCCATGTCAGCGCCTTGCCGCTGATCTCGGAACAGGTCTCGGCCGACGGCACCGTCAAATGGCTGTTTGATGTGGGTGGCGGCAACGCTGTCGAAACCGTCTTCATCCCCGAAACTGACCGTGGCACGCTGTGTGTGTCTTCACAGGCGGGCTGCGCTGTGGGCTGCCGTTTTTGCAGCACTGGACACCAGGGCTTCAGCCGCAACCTGAGCACCGGCGAAATCACTGCACAGCTGTGGTTTGCGGAACACCGCTTGCGTGCCCAGCTGAAGCTGGCCGAAGGCCAACGCGCCATCGACAACGTGGTGATGATGGGTATGGGTGAACCACTGCAAAACTACGACGCCCTGGTTCCGGCGTTGCGCACCATGCTCAGTGACCACGCCTACGGCTTGTCGCGCCGGCGGGTCACCGTCTCAACCTCGGGCGTGGTCCCCATGATCGACCGTCTGCGCCAGGACTGCCCCGTGGCTTTGGCCGTCAGCCTGCACGCCCCGCTGGATGCGCTGCGCGACTCGCTGGTGCCGCTGAACCGCAAGTACCCGATCGACGAACTGCTGGACGCCTGCACCCGCTACCTGGAATCCGCGCCGCGGGACTTCATCACCTTTGAGTACTGCATGCTGGAAGGGGTGAATGACACGCCCGAGTTGGCGCACCAGCTGGTGGCCTTGCTCAAGATGCGCTTGCCTTGCAAGATCAACCTGATCCCGTTCAACCCCTTCCCGGCCTCGGG
>JAYVSX010000067.1:0-5066 GCA_043774975.1 Rubrivivax sp. | reverse complement strand
GCCGGCTCGCCGGCCGGGTTTGTGGCCCCGGCCGAACCCAAAGCTGACGAAACCAATGCCCAGCGCGGCAAGTCGCAACCGGGCAACAACGCGCCGATCTGGCGCGCCGTCCGGGACAGCGGCACGCAGCCCGGCGTGACGTCGATTACAGGCGCCGAGACCGGTGTGCTGGTTCAGCAATTCACGCAGTACCCCGGCTCGCGTTTCACCACTGCAGGTGAAGCTTGGCGCCAGGTGCGCAATCAGTGGATCATTCCTTACGGTGGCTCGCTGCTGCTGATCGTGGCCGTGGCCATTGGCATCTTCTACTGGCGCAAAGGTCCGCTTGGCGGCGACCTGGTGGACACCGGCCGCAAGATCGAACGCTTCACGCCCTTCGAGCGCGCTGCGCACTGGACCAACGCCGCAGCTTTTGTGTTGTTGGCGGTGTCGGGCGTTGTGATGGCCTTCGGCAAGTTCTTCATGTTGCCGGTACTCGGTTCGACCTTGTTTGGCTGGCTGAGCTTTGCGCTCAAGAACATCCACAACTTTGTCGGCCCCGTGTTCGCGGTGTCGCTGGTCATTGTCTTGATCACCTTCGCTCGAGATAACCTGCCAGCCAAAGGTGACTGGAACTGGTTGCGCAAGGGTGGTGGCATGTTGGCGCATCAGGAAGTGCCTTCGAACCGTTTCAACGCGGGCGAAAAGGTCGTCTTCTGGGCCGGCGTGTTTGCGCTGGGACTGGTGGTGGTGGCTTCGGGTCTGGTACTCGACAAACTGGTGCCGGGCTGGGGCGACACACGAGGCCAGATGCAGGTGGCCCACATGGTCCATGCGGTGGCGGCGGTCTTCATGTTGACCCTGTTCCTGGGGCACATCTACATTGGCAGTGTGGGCATGAAGGGCGCGCTGGGAGCCATGCGCACTGGCTATGTCGACGAGTCCTGGGCCAAAGAACACCACGAGTGGTGGTACGACGACATCAAGGCCGGCAAGATTCCGGCTCAGCGCACCGCACCGCCGGCGGCCCCAGCTGCGGTGGGGCGCGCTACCCCGCAAGCCTGATTCACATCACACCAGAGGCAAGACCATGTTCCCAACGTGCCTGACACTGCGCCTGACCGCACTGGCTGCATTGACGCTCGTCGCCGCATCGGCCCTGGCCAAGTTGCCCCCGCCTTCCGACGAAGCCAAGGCAAAAGCCGCTGAAGCCGCAGCTAAAACCGCCCACGGCAACAAGGTGGCGGGGTTTCAGTTGTGCAAGAGCATGGACCGCACCGCAGTGGCCTACCAAGCTCAAGCGAAAAAAGACGGCAAGGCAGTGAAGTCGGCCGACGCCAGCGCCACGGCTTGTGCCGATCCCGGCCCCTTTGTTTACACGCCAGCCGTTGCTGCACCCGCAACCGCAGCAGCGGTACCTGCAACAACCGTGGCCGCGGCCCCGGCAGCGCCTGCCAAGCCTGCAGCCCCCACGGCCCCTGCCGCCGCTGCAGCGCCCAAGAAATAAAGCGCCCGAATTCGGGCAAGCCACCATGCCTGCCGTCACCGACACTTGTCTGGCCCGCGCCATGACGCCTGATGTGGCGGTGGTGCCAGGTGCGCCGCGCCTGACCCAGGCCCGCTGTGAGCTGCTTCGCGAAATCCAGATCCTGGACGAGTACGGCGAACGCCGCAGCATCTACATCCCGGCCGAACGGCCGTTGACGGTGTTTGTCGACAAGCGTGAACTGGTCACCCTGATGACCTTGGGCGAACAGCCCGAGCTGCTGGTCCTGGGTTACCTGCGCAACCAACGGCTGATCGCCGACGTGGCCGAGGTCGAGTCGATCACCGTCGACTGGGACGTGGGGGCTGCTGCCGTGCGCACCCACCATGGTGTGCAGGACATGGCTGCCAAGACGGCCCACCGCGTGGTGACCACCGGTTGCGGCCAGGGTACCGTGTTTGGCGACGCCATGACCCAGCTACACACGGTGACACTGCCCGACGCGCAAACCGCCCGCATCCGCCAAAGCACCCTGCACCGCATGCTGGAAACCATGCGGCAGCAAGACAGCATCCATCGCAAGGCGGGTTCGGTGCACGGCTGCGCACTGTTCCAGGGCCCGCAGATGTTGATGTTTGTCGAAGACGTGGGCCGCCACAACGCCATCGACAGCATCGCCGGCTGGATGGGCATGCACGGCGTTGGCGGTGGCGACAAAGCTTTCTACACCACCGGCCGCTTGACCAGCGAAATGGTGATGAAGGCCGCGCAAATGGGCGTGCCCATCGTGGTCTCGCGCAACGGTGTCACGGCCATGGGGCACGAGCTGGCCACGCGTCTGGGCATGGCCCTGTTTGGTCGAGCCGCGAACCGCCACTTCCTGTGCTACAGCGGAGGCGAGCGCTTCGACAGCGAACCTGAACCGCAGCGGGCTCCTGTTCGTGTGGTGAGCGGCTGAAGCATTTGCTCGGGCTGCCTGGGCCACCGCGCTTGGCGACAATCCGCCACCCGCACTGAAACGCAGTACTAGTCCTTGGACGCCATTGCCAACAGCCTGACCCTCGCCGCCCAATTGATTGGCCAGGGCGACCCGCAACTCTTGGGCATCGTGGGGCTGAGCTTGCAGGTCAGCCTGACGGCCTGCGCCATTGGCGCGCTGATGGGCCTGCTCATGGGTTGCCTCTTGGCCGTGGCGCGATTCCCTGGGCACCAACTGTTGGTCTGGGCGGTCAATACCTTGCTCGCCCTGCCATCGGTGGTGGTGGGCTTGCTGGTTTACCTGCTGCTCAGCCGTTCCGGCCCGCTGGGCAGCTGGGGCATTCTGTTCACCCCCAGCGCCATGGTGGTGGCGCAAAGCATTCTGGTGGTGCCCTTGATCGCCGCACTGACGCGGCGTTTGGTTCTGGACGGTTTGGCTGAAGGCGGCGACCAGTTGCGTTCCATGGGGGCAGGGCCCTTGCTGAGTGCGTTGCTGATGTTGCTGCATCTGCGCCTGGGCGTGATCACCGTGCTGCTGACGGCGTTTGGGCGGGCGGTGTCGGAGGTGGGCGCCGTGATGATCGTCGGCGGCAACATCGACGGCCTGACCCGCGTCATGACCACCGCCATTGCCTTGGAAACCAGCAAAGGCGACCTGCCCTTGGCGCTGGCCCTGGGCATGGTGCTCTTGGCGGTGGTGGGGGTGGTCAATGCCGTGGTGGCGCTGCTGCCGACGCGGGCCATCTGGCTGCGCGAAAGGGCGGTTGGATGAACGCAGCACAGCAGCCCTTGCTCAAGCTGCGCGACATCGGCGTGCGCTTTGGTGCCGTGACGGCGCTGCAGGCGGTCACGCTGGAACTGCACCGCGGCGAGCGGCTGGCGCTGGTGGGTGCCAACGGCAGTGGCAAGTCCACCTTGCTGCGTGTTTTGCACGGGCTGGTGGCTGCTTCAGGCCAACGTCAGCAGGCGGCACTGGAGCGGCCTTTGGTGATGGCCATGCTGTTTCAAAAGCCCTTCATGCTGAACCTGTCGGTGCGACGCAATGTCCTGCTCAGCCTGTGGCTGCGCAGGGTGCCCAAACCAGAACGTGCGCTGCGCTGCCACCAGGCCTTGCAGCGCATGGGGCTGTCCAGCTTGGCCGACCGCCCGGCCTGCAGCCTGTCGGGTGGGCAACAACAACGGCTGGCGTTGGCCCGAGCCTGGGCCCTGGCGCCCGACGTGCTGTTGCTGGACGAGCCGACGGCCAGTCTGGACCCCAGCGGCAAGCGCGAGGTTGAACTGCTGATCGAACAGTTGGCCGCCGATGGTTTGACCTTGGTGTTTTCCACCCACAACCTGGGGCAGGCCAAGCGCCTGGCCACGCGCGTGGTTTACCTGGATGCGGGCCGGCTGCTGGTTGACTTGCCTGCGGTGCAGTTCTTCAGCGCTGACTTGCCCGAGCCAGCTAACCTGTTCTTGAAGGGAGAAATGACATGGCTGTGAGGGCCTCTCGAAGCCGGTCAGCCCAGGTGCTTGCATCCCTGTTCATCGCGCTCAGCCTGAGCCTGCCGGTGGTGGCGCAGCAGCGCTCTTTGGTCATGGCTTCGACAACTTCAACCGAACAGTCGGGGTTGTTTGCCCACTTGCTGCCTTTGTTCAAGCAAGCCAGCGGCATTGACCTGCGCGTGGTGGCGGTGGGCACCGGCCAGGCGCTGGACACCGCACGACGCGGCGACGCCGACGTGGTGTTGGTGCACGACACGGTGGCCGAAGAAAAGTTTGTCGCTGAAGGCTTTGCCAAGAAGCGGGTCCCGGTCATGTACAACGACTTCGTTCTGGTGGGCCCGGCGTCCGATCCGGCCCGCGCACGTGGCCAAGACATCGCTGCTGCACTGGGCAAACTGGCCAACGCCGGGGCCAGCTTCATTTCTCGCGGAGACAAGAGTGGCACCCATGCCGCAGAGCTGCGCTTGTGGAAGGTTGCTGGCGTGGACTTGGGGTCGAAAAAACCGGTTGGCTACAAAGAGTGCGGCTGCGGCATGGGCCCCGCGCTCAACATCGGCTCTTCGAGCAATGCCTATGTGTTGACCGACCGCGGCACCTGGCTTGCCTTCAAGAACCGGGGTGAACTGCAGGTGCTGGTCGAAGGCGACCGCAGCCTGTTCAACCAGTACGGCGTGATGGTGGTGGATGCCGCGCGCCACCCGCATGTCAAGCAGGCGCTGGCCCAGCAGTTTGCCGACTGGATCACGTCGCCCGCAGGGCAATCGGCCATTGCCAGCCACCTGATCGGCGGCGAACAGCTCTTTTTCCCCAACGCGCCCAAGCCCTGAGGGGCGGTGATGGGCCAGTTGCATGCATGAGGGTCATGCCTCTGCAGGCCGTCGGCCCTGGTTGAAATCAGTGGAAGCAGGCATGCCTGCCCAGGCTCCTAGGAACCTGTCGGACTTGGGGCGTCGAAGCGAAATTTGGCCCCAGCGAGGCCAGTTTTTGCCGGACTTGCAGGCCCATAGCCATAGCTATGGGACAAAAGGCCGGTGAAAAATGGACCGCTGCGGCCAAATTGCAGCCGACCCTCCCCAAGTCCGTCAGGCTCCTAGAAGATGGAGTCCCGATCGACGCCGCGGCTGTAAAGGCAGCGCCT
>JAYVSX010000066.1:0-8212 GCA_043774975.1 Rubrivivax sp. | reverse complement strand
TCAGCCAGGGCCAACCACGGCCCCGGTGTAGATGGCGCGTATCTGCGCCAGCGCCTCGGGCGTGACACCAGCGATGCGGCCGGACTGTGCCGCCGCGCCCACGAGCTTGTCGGCCTCGGCCAGCTTGGTGGCCACTTCCTCGGCGTGCTTCTTGGACGCGATGCTGGCCCGCACCAGCGGCGCCATTGCGCGGCTGAGCTTGACCAGGTCGATGCTTTGGGGATCGATGTCTTCCATCGTCTCCAGCACCACGTACAGCTTCTCCTGCAGCAGCCGCATCGTGGCCTGGGCCATGTTGTCGGCCACGTCGGGGCTTGCTTCCACCAGCGCGCGGGCGCGGTCGGCGCTGGCCTTCAGCTTGGCCACCTTCTCTTCCAGGCGGCTGCCGTAGCGGTGAAGGCTGCTCTTGCTGATGTCGTAGCCCTGCGCGCGCAGCCAGTCCTGCAACTGCACGTAGCCCTGAAAGCCGCTGCCTAGGAGTTTGCGGTCCAGTTCTTCGCGCCTGTCGGCTGGCAGGCCGGTGACCTTGCTGCGCTCACCCACGGTCAGGCTCCGGGCCTGGGCCGTGAGATGCCGGGCTCAATGGCCACCGTGTACTCAGCCACGTCAATGCCGTGGCGAGACAGCTGCACAAACCAGCGGTCCATGCCGTCGCGTTCAATCTTGACCAGCTGGCGCTCTTCCAGGTAGTCCAGCTCGCGGCGCAGTTCCAGTTCAGTGGCGTCGCCGTAGACCGACCGGACGATGGCCAGCATTTGCTCCAGGTAGGTGCCCTGCGGCCGGCTGACATTGGCCGCCGTCAGCAGGTACCAACGGATGTCTTCTCGCCGAATGCGCGCATGGTCGATGCTCACGTGGCTTGCCTCATCGTGATGGCGCGCTCAACGGTGAGGCGCAAATTGTCTATGGACACCTGCACCCCAGCAATGACGCGTGTGTTGTCCTCGCGCCGCACGTATTCGCGGGGCAGTTCCGCCTTCAGCTCCATCAGCTCGCGTTCGATGCGGCGGGAGCCGTCGTCCTGGTTCTGCAGCGTCCTTCCAATGGCTTCAAACTGGGCGTCAATGTGCTTCTGGCTCTGCGCGAGCATCATCTTGGCCATGCCCCACCACAGGCCGGCAAGGGCTATGAGCGTCGTCACGACGTAGGTGAATTCGACCTCGATCTTCATGCCTGAGCCTTGCGGCTGTTGCGCGCGCTGCCGCCCTTGCAGTGGGCCTTATGGCGCGCGACGTTGCGGTCCTTGGCTGCCATGCGCTTGACCTGCGCAACAGTCCAACCAGGGCCTTGCGGATAGCCGCCATGAAGGTGGCGCAGGTTGCCGCCACGGACAGCCTTGCGCACCAGGTCAGACGCGGGGCGCTGTGTTGGCAGCGCGCGGTGCTCGTGGCGTGGCGTGTTGTCCTGGATGGGAGAAGCTGTGGCCCCGCCGAATGACAGCGCCAAGGCAGCTGCTGCCAGAAGTGAAGACTTGGTAGACGACGGCATCATGAGGGGAGCCCAGTTTTGTAAAGAGTTCGTTTGCCCGGCCTGAACACGGCGGTCAGAACCTGGCGGCGCGGTTTCACGTTGGCGGGCGCAAGGCCCACGTGCACCCAGGTGGTCTCAAAGATGATCTGATCAATGGACCACGGGCCCTTGTCCGCTACCAGGCGCGCAAGCTGCAGCGGGTTGCCGTAGCGCGGGGCGGTGAAGTCGGAGGCCAGGCCCAGCACATGGGCGCTGGTGTCGTCGCTGCCAATGACGCGGTTGAGCCGCTTGCAGCGGAAGGCGCTGGAAGGCAGCAGCGGCACGTTGCCGACCAGCATGCGGATATCTTCCAGGCATGCGGCCAAGCGGTACAGGTTGGCCAGCTCTTCGGGGCCCGGCGTGTTGTCTATGCCGCGGCGCGCGGCTTCCTGGCTGGCCGTGAGTTCGGCCAGGGAGAAGTTGGGGCTGAGATAGCCCAAGGGCAGCGGCGGCGGCATGCGCGCAGATTGCGCGCGCGCGACCCCTTGGCTGAACTAGCCGCCGCTAATGTGTAGGCCCGTGCAGGTTAGCGCAACACCACCCACTTGGCGACCTTGCCGTCCACCACGCTCACCAGCAGCGGGCCAGCACGGTAGGAACTTGCAGCGCCGTTCTGTCCGTACAGCTTCAAGTCACCCACGCACTGCTTGGCGCGCGCCAGGCTCATGCCCACGCGGGGCGCCTGGAAGTCGGCGCCGCACTCACGCTTCAGCTTGGCCATGCGGCGGTCGTGCTGCTCTTCGGCGGCTTCGATGTCGCGCATGGCCTTGTCGCCAGCTGCGCGGCGCTCAGCGTCAGCAGCGGCCCACCGTTCCGCGTCGGCTCTGGCCTTGGCTTTGGCCTGATGGTCGCGCTCCGCCTGGTCGGCTGCTGCCTGGGCCTGGGCTTTCGCGGCACGCTCGCTTGAACCTTGCGCTGCTGCTGCGCGTGCCCGTTCGCGTTCAGCCCGCTCGGCAGCGAAGGCCTCGTGGCGGCGGACTTCGTCTGCCTTGGCGGCCCGATCTTCGGCGCTCTTTTGGCGCAGCAGATCGCACACCTTTGGCGCGATGCCCAGGCCGGTTGAGCCGTAGACACAGTTGACCAGATCGTTGTCGGCGGCAGCGGGCAAGGTGACGGCCAGCAAGGCCAGGAAAACGGCAGTCAGCTTCATGCGGGCGCTCCGGTGGGTGTGTCAGCATTCTGCGCCGCACCGGCAGCGTCGGCCCGGGTCAGATTGGGGAGGCCGCTGCGGCCAGGCGCGCGGCTTCGGGGAAGCCCACCCAGCAGGCCTGTTGGTTCAGACCGCGGCCGGCCAGCTCGTCGCGCAGCAGCTGCATCACGTCCACCTCGCCCCGCACCGCTGCGGCAATGGCGTCGCCGGGGATGCATTGCAGATGGTCGGCGATGACTTGCGCGGCGGTCTGGGCGGTTGTCTGGGTGGCGGTGGAGCGGCTCATTGGGCGTGTCCTGATGGGTGGGTTGCGACAGCACCAGTACCGCTCTGTAGGGCGCAGCCATCAAGCGCTTTCGGAGTGCCCGACTGCGGCAGTCGACATACTCGATTCAATGGCCTGCAGCGTGAAGTCCTGCAGGCTACAGCTGCCCGACAGCGTGAGCGGATGTGCCGGATGCCCGCCGGTGGTGATGGCCAAGCACTGCTCGGGCACCCTGGCATGCCGGCGGATGATGGGCAGCACCTGTTGCACCCTCGCTTCAACGGCAGGCCTACTGCCGTGCGCTCCCCAGGCCAGGCAGATGCCTTGCGCGTCGGCCGCGGCCTGGGCGATGTGCTGGTCGTTGTCCGGCCCGGCTTGGTAGCCCAGACGGGCGAGCTCGACCGGCTTGGTGGCGCGGAAGGCGAAGAGGTTGATCACCTCCAACATGCCGAACGCATGCTTCTGCGCGAAGCCGATGCAGCGCCGAATGGTGGGGTCATCCGCCTCAGCATCGGCCGTGCTGGGGTTGAGCATGACGAACACCATCTTTTGCGTGGAGCCGTAGTCCCAGCAACGCCACAGCCGGTAGCGAAAGTTGCCGCAAGGGCTGATGACGGCGGACTTCAGCATTCCGCCGCTCCAACGACTTGGGTAGCAGGCCGGGCCTGCATTTGCTCATGCAGTCGACGTTTGGCCTGGTAGGCCGCCACCATCTTGTCCAGCTCGGCAAAGGGCAGGCTGAAGATGGCTGGGGGCTGGATAAAGCCGCCCACGCAACCTGGGCCGCCGCTTCGCACCGTGATGACGGCGTAGTCGCGGTTGTCGGCGTCGGCTCTGATGTTCAAGTAGCCTGGGTACGCGTGCCCAGGCTCGGTGTAAGCGCAAATGTCATTCATCGCGGCTCCTTCAGTCTTCCAAGTCGCAGCGGACGCACCCAACGTCGTCGCCCATGTCGCACATGCAGCACTTGTTTGCCTCGCAGTGCGGGCAGCTAGATAGACCCTGCGGTTGGGTAGGCTGGTTGCGCTTTCGATCACCGGCGGTCGCACCGCAGCCTTTGCAGTCCTCGTCGGTCTCACGGTAGTTGTGCTGCATCGTCTTTCTCTTCTGCGTGGTCATCCAAATCAAACACAGCGCCGCACGACGCGCAGCGTTGCAGCCGGTCATCCTGCGGGTCATCCTCGTCATCGAACTGGTAGACAAGCTTGCAAAGGCATCGCGGGCACGCCATCACGCGCCTCCTTTTGGCCAGGCGTGGTACTGGACGCCGTCCAGATAGTCGCCGCCAGCGGTGGGAGTACTCCCGCCCCATTGCTTGAAGAAGAAGGGCACGCCGGCTGCACCGCATTGGTCGCGCAAGCTGCGGGCCCAGTCGGCCTGCATGGGGCGTGCCTTGGGGCCGGACTCACCGCCGACCACCACCCAGTGCAGTTGGTCATAGACCGAGCTGCAGTTGCGTCGGGGGTCGAATGGCTCCCGCATGTTCATCCTTCCATGAGTCTGCTCATGCTGCTCCATGAGGCTGTCGAGCACGATGGCTGCGCAGCGCGGACACCAAGCCGTGTGGGCGTTGAAGCCCGGCACCGTGACGGGGCTCAGAAGCGGCTCCATGCTCAAGAACCGCACGCGCGCCGGCACCTGGAGAAGTTTCGGGATGTCTCGGTCAGCCTCTTCCTGGTTGACGATGCTGGCGCCCAACCACACGTTGGCGGGCCAAGCCGCGTCGCCAGCCCCGCGTGTCCACGCCGAGACGTTGCCGATGCGCTTGGTCAGCAGCAGCCAGTCCAGGTGCGGAGTGGCGTGGATGGTTGCCCACAGGTCCACGCGCCAGCTGTGCGGCACCTGATTGTCGAACACGTCGCCCAGGCTGGCGCAGAACACGCGGCGGCGGCGGCCGTGGGCCAGTTGAAAGGCCTCGTGGTGCTTCTCCCACAGCAGTGGCGCCTTCCAGTTGCTGACGGCCGTGCGGTGCCTGGGCTGGTCGTTTCCCCAGCCGATGCGCATGGCGCGGGTCGGCGTGCTGACGGCCGCGTAGCAGTTGTCGCAGCCCGGGCTCACGCGCGTGCAGCCGATCCAAGGATTGAAGGTGCTGTCGCACCAGCTGATGTTGGTGTGCTCGGCCACGTCAGCCCTCCACTGGCGGCGCAAACATGTCGGCCTGCACACGCTTGCGGTGTTCCGCGCGCATGATGGCCAGCACACGGTACACGCCCACCACGTTCATGCCGAACTTCCTGCCCAGCTCGTCGTGGTTGTGGCCGGTGAAGGCCTCCCACATGGCCTGCCACACGCGGCGGCGCTGCCACAGTTCGCCCTTGGGCATGTAAATCATCTGGCCGCCGAATTGCTCTCGCACTTCTTCGACCACGTTCATGGCGATCGCTGCGGCCAGCTGCGCTTCCAGCCCGCCCTGCAGCAGCTGGCGTTCGACTATGCCGGCCATGTCGCGCAGCAGCTCGGGGTAGCCGTCGCCTGCAGTCGGGCGCAGCGGCGGGGTGCTGCGGTCGGCGGCGGTGGTTGTGGGTTCCATGTCCGTCATTCAGGGGCTCCACGTTGCGGGCGCTTGCCCAGGAAGGGGAAGCGCTCTTTCATAAAGGCCGGCGGCCTGGTGAATGGCGCAGGCAGTGCGGCTGTGGCAGTGCGGTCGGGCAGCGCCTGCAGCACCTGGCGCGGCGTGGGCCAGCGTTCGGCGCCGCGTGCAGCGGCTTTGAAGGCGGCTTCAAGTCGGGGCGAATCCAGCTGTTCGTCCCAGCGCACGGCGTGGTGCCACAGTGTGTCGATCCACGCCGTGGCGGTCAGCTTGGCCAACTCACCTGCAGGTGTGCCTGGCAGGCCCAGCGCCCACAGGTATTGCAGGCCGCTGACCACCTGGTTGTGGAACCAGTCGGGCGCGCTCACCGCCGCAGCCCTTCCAAGGCCACCAGGGCGCCGCCGGCCTGGCTGCGCGGCGCCACAGCAGCGCTGGGCGTTGCGGTGGCCGCCACGGGGACGCTTGGGCCCACGGCGCGAGCCTGAACGCTTTCCAGCACGCGCTTCAGGTAGTTGTGGTTGCCCAGCGGCTTCCAGCCCGGCTGGGCGCGTTTGTCGTCCAGGCCACGGCTGGCTTCCTGCAGGCCCTGCACCAGGTGGGTCAGTGGGTCGGTACCGCTGTTGCACAGCACCATCACTTCCTTGGCCAGGCGCAGGCTGCGGCCCCAGCCAAGTTGCTGGCGCTGGGGGCGGAAGAAACCCAGGTAGTGCACCAGCGGCAGCGCCAAGTGCGGCGGCATGGCAGCCAGCATGGCCACCAGTTCGCGGCCAGCATCGTCTTGCAGGGCAGCTTCAAGCGGTACGTGGGCGTGGCAACAGGGGCAGGTGAGTTGCATCACGCTTGACCTCCGTCAAAGACCAGTGCCGGGCCCGGCGGGCGGCGCGCGGGGGTCTCTTTTGCAGTAGGCGGTGCAACCTTCAGCTGGTTGGGGCGCAGCATTTCCAGCTCTAAAGTTGGCTGCCCCTTCGGGTAGAAAAAGCACTCGGATTCACCGAAGGTTTGACCGGCTTCCTCGGCCTGCTGCAGCAGGCCGATGATCTTCATGCCGGCTTCAGCTGGCATCAACAGTCGCATGTAGCCGATGGTCACCACGCAGGCGCGCTTGGGTATGGCTTGGGCGCGACTCATGCGGGCACACCCCTTGCCGCGCGGCGCCGCTTGTCCACCTCCAGCGCGGCCACCAGGCTGTGCAGCTGGCCTTCGTGGCAGAAGTCCAGCGCGTCGACCTGGAACATGCGCTTGGCCATCGCTTGGGCATAAGCCCAGGGGCGGCCAGCGTCCAGCAGCAAGGCTTCCACCTTGCCCAACATGGGGCCGCGCGTGGGGTGGTCCATGTTGCCTGGTCGACCAGGCGTGGGGGTGGCCGGCGGGAGCGACTTGAAGCCGCAAGCCTTCAGGTGGGCCAGCACCTTGGCGCGGCCGGCATGGTCCAGGTCTGCCGCGCTGTTCACGCGCGCCACGCCCCACAGCATGGCGCGGTAGGTGCCGTCGTCCATGCCCAGCTGCTTCTTGGCGATGTGAATCTGCGCCAGGCTGCTTGTGCGCGGCTGGGCAGGCTGCGCGGCCTGGCGTGTAATTTTGCGGGCCAGCTCGCCGGTGTAGCGCGCACGGCGCATGTCGTTTACAGCGTTCATGCCAGTTCACCCTGAGCCGGCTGCCGGGCAGGTTCAGTCCAAGCTGTGACGCCGGTGTGTGCGTTGCATTCGCAGCGCAAGAAGACCTGCCCAAAGCTGTCGCGCAGGCGCCAGCTGGGGGCGCTGCGCGCACCAGTGGTCTGGGCGGCCGAAGCGGTGAGGTCCATGCAGGCCTGCTTCACGGCGTCTGCTACGGCAGGCCGCACGTCCCCCATGACAAGCCGCCAAGAGCCATTGGTGTTGATATCCAACTTGCTCATGGCGCAAACCTCATCTCGGCCACGACTTTGTGCACGCGGTCGGGGCCATTGGGGGGGCCGGATGTTTGGCTGGGCGCGCCCAGCAGGTGCGTGGTGCTGCAGCTGTCAGCGTCCAGCACGTCGCGCATCAGGTCGGTGGTGGTGGCGTTGAAAACCTGTGCGTTGCCGTGGCCGGAGATCAGCACCAACTCGCCGGTGTTGAGCAGGCCCACGCGCGTCGGGCCTGATGGCGCCCACAGCCCACACCAGAACAGGGTCCAGGCCTTGACCAGGCTGCTGATCATGTGCGCACCTCTTGCTCAAACGGCGTCACGGTGAAGGTCTCCACGCCGCTGACGACGGTCAGGCCCGGCACCAGTGACAGCTTGTGCCAGTCTTCGCGCACGGCCCGCTTGGTGACATCAGCAGCCGCTTCGGCGGTAGTGATCTGGCGCGCGGCCATGTGGGTGGCCAGCACCGCCTCTTTGTTCAGCGACTCGGCGCTGCGCACGTAGGAGCCCAGGCCCAGCTTCTTCAGGGCCTCCAGCACCGCCAGCTCGCCACGCACGGTGCAGCTGGGGGTGTTGATGCGCCAGGTCACGTCGCCAGTCAGCAAGTTGGCGGTCTTGACCTTCAGGTTGTCAGTGATCTCGGCGCGGTGCGCCTCGCACCAGGCTTGCACGCCCTTGAAATGATGGTTGATCTGGGTTTGAAGCGACTCCATCTGGGGTTGGTAGCGCTTGGTGATGGTGCCTATTTCGTCGTTCATCGCGGTGACCATGCGTGTGTGCTCGCGCTGCAGTTCGCCAACGCGCGCCAGGTCTTGTGCACAAGCGTCTTTGCTTTGCGGCACGTAGCTGGCCGCGGCGGCCTTGAGTTTCTTGG
>JAYVSX010000065.1:0-4510 GCA_043774975.1 Rubrivivax sp. | reverse complement strand
TGGCTCCTGATCTGTGCAGCAGCGCCTCGGCCAGGCTGGTCTTGCCCGCCCCGGCTGGCCCCACCAGGGCCAGGGTGCGGATGGCGGCGACGCGCGTCGCCGCGCTGGTGGGTAGGCTTGGCATGGGGGGCTCCTCGGCGGTCAAGGTCAACCGCTGGATGGGTTGGGTTGGGCCTGGACAGGCTACGCCCAGCCCGGTGGCTGAGCAAGAGGGTGAGCAAGCGGGCAAACAGGCGGGCAAGCAGGAGGGCAAGCAGGAGGATGCGCAAGACGGACCCAAGAGGGCACGCAGAGCGCGAGCGCTGCCGGCTCCCAGCCGGCCCCGTGCTACCGTTTACGACCACGCATGACTCCCCCAGCACCTGCCCCCAGCGTCCCCGTTCGGCCGCGCCGCGTTTTGCCGGTGTTGGTGCTGGCGCAGTTGCTCGGCACCTCGCCCTGGTTTGCAGTCAACGCCGTGATGCCCGACCTGCAGCGCGCCTTTGGCTGGGACGCGGCGGCGGTGGGCACGCTCACCGCCGCGCTGCAGCTGGGCTTCATCGTGGGCACGCTGGTGTTTGCGCTGCTGACCGTGGCCGATCGTTTTCCGGCACGCCGCGTTTTCCTGTTTTGTGCGCTGGCCGCTGCCGCCTGCACCTTGGCCGCCGCAGCCAGTGCCGGGCAGTTCGGTACCTTGCTGGTGTGGCGTGCGCTGACGGGGTTCTTTCTCGCTGGCATCTACCCCGTGGGCATGAAGCTGGCGTCGATGTGGTTTCCCAAAGGGCTGGGCGCTGCCTTGGGTTGGTTGGTGGGCGCCTTGGTGCTGGGCAGTGCCAGCCCGCACGCGCTGCGCGCACTGGGCGCCAGCTGGCCCTGGCCCGCGGTGTTGGTGGCCGTGGCTTTGGCGTCCACGCTGGCCGGGCTGCTGGTGCTGCTGTTGCTGCCTGAGCCGGCGCCGCGGCCTGCACCCGCGCTGCGCCTGTCGGCACTGAAAAGCCTGTGGCAAGACCGCCAGGTGCGGGCCTCGGTGCTGGGCTACTGGGGCCACATGTGGGAGCTCTACACCCTGTGGGTCTTGCTGCCCTTGGTGCTGGCCACCCGGCTGCTCAGCACCGTGGCCGTGTCGTGGTGGTCGTTTGCCGCCGTGGGTGCGGGTGCGCTGGGTTGTGTCTGGGGCGGGCTGGCTGCGCAGCGGCGTGGCAGCGCGGTGGTGGCGCGCACGCAGTTGGGGTTGAGCGGCTGCTGTGGCCTGTTGGCGCCGTGGCTTCTGGACGCACCGCTGCCGATCTTCCTGGCCTGGCTGCTGCTGTGGGGCGTGACGGTGGCCGGCGACTCACCCCAGTTCAGCGCCTTGACCGCCGCCAACGCACCGCCCGAGGCGGTGGGCAGCGTGCTGACGCTCAGCAACTGCATCGGCTTTGCGATCTCGGTCGTGTCGATTGAACTTTTTGTAGGGCTGGCGCAAACCGTTCCTCTGGCGCAGTTGCTGCCGTGGCTGGCGCTGGGGCCGGGCCTGGGCCTGCTGGCCATGCGGCCGTTGCAATTGCACCGCTGACGCCTTTGGACTTGGATCCAGCAGGTAGATTCAAAACGGCAAGCGCCCCGGCATGGGCCTCAGGTGCCGCAGAAGGTTTGGTAGCCGGCGGTGACCTGGGCCGGCGCCGGCTCGGCAAAGTGCGCCAGACTGGGTTCTTCCGACCCGGGCTGCTGCAACGCTGCCAGCAGCTGCTTGAACAGCGACAGGTCGCCGTGCTCGGAGGCTGCGGCCAGGGCCTCTTCGACACGGTGGTTGCGCGCAATGATCATGGGGTTGACGACGCGCATGCGCGTGGCGCGCGCTGTTTTTGCGACGGGCATTGCTGGTGCCGTTGCTTTGGCAATGGCGTTGGCGGTCGCGTTGGCGGTCGCGTTGGCGGTCGCGTCGGTAATCGAGCCGGCGGTCGCGTTGACCATGGCGCTGGGGTCAGTGCTGGAATCGGCGTTGCTGGGTGAGCTGTCCCGTTCGCCATCCGCTGCGTCACCTTCCTGTGCGCAACGGGCCTGCCAGCGCTGCAACCACGGGTTGATGGCGCCGGCCTGCGCAAACAGCGCGCGCAGTGGGTTGGCGTCGCCACCGGCTGCATCGCACAGGCGGCGCCAGGCCAACGTGAAATCAACTTGGTGGGCATGCAGCAGGGCCAGCCAATCGGCCGCCAAGGTGGTATCACCAGCGTCGTCGCCGATCGACTGCAGGCCCAGCTTGGCGCGCTGGCCTTGCAGCAGTGCGGCGGCGTACTGCCCGGGGAACGCGTCAATCACCTCGGTGACCTGCGCCACCGCTTGCTGGACGGCGGCTTCGTCGTCGCCGTCCACCATCAGCGGCAGCAGTGCTTCGGCCAGGCGGGCCAGGTTCCAGCGCGCGATGGGCGGCTGGTTGGCATAGGCGTAGCGGCCGCCTTTGTCGATGCTGCTGAACACAGTGGCCGGGTTGTAGGCTTCCATGAAGGCGCAGGGGCCGTAGTCGATGGTTTCGCCACTGATCGTCATGTTGTCGGTGTTCATCACGCCGTGGATGAAACCCACGTTCATCCACTGCGCGATCAGCCGGGCCTGGCGCTGGGCCACGGCTTGCAACAAACCCAGGTAGCGATCCGGGGTAACGGCCAATCCCGGGTCGTGGCGGGCGATGGCGTAGTCGGCCAGCTGGCGCAGTTTGTCCAGTTCACCGCGCGCAGCGAAGTATTGAAAGGTGCCGACCCGCAAGTGGCTGGCCGCCACGCGCGTCAGCACCGCCCCCGGAAGAGCCCCTTCGCGGTAGACCGGTTCACCGGTGGCCACCACCGCCAGGGCTCGGGTGGTGGGGATGCCCAGCGCGTGCATGGCTTCGCCGATCAGCACCTCGCGCAGCATCGGCCCGACCGCGGCTTTGCCGTCGCCGCCGCGCGAGTAGGGCGTGCGACCAGAGCCTTTGAAGGCAATGTCGCGGCGCTGGCCCTGGATGTTGATCACCTCGCCAACAAGCAATGCGCGCCCGTCGCCCAACTGGGGCGAAAAGCCACCGAACTGGTGACCGGCGTAAACCTGGGCCAACGGCTCGGCGCCTTCGGGCAGCTGGTTGCCACTGAATACGGCTGCGGCTTCTGCTGCGCTCAGCGCAGCGGGGTCGAGGCCCAGTTCCCGCGCCAGCTGCGGGTTCAAGAACAGCAGCTGCGGGGCCGGTGCCCGGGCGGGCTTGCAGGCCGTGTACAGACCGGCCAGGTCGCGCGCGTAGCTGTTGTCGAAGTGGAAGTGCGGCATGTGGGTGAGGACATGTGGGTGAGGACGTGCGGGTCAGGACATGCGCGTGATGACATGCCCTTGGCGTCTTACTGAAACGCCACCTCGGCAAAGCTGCGCAGCTTGCGGCTGTGCAGGTTGCCCGACCGCTCTTGGCGCAGCAGCTCAACCGCCCGCATGCCGATGCGCAGGTGCTGGTCCACCCGCTCGCGGTAGAAGTGGTTGGCCATGCCGGGCAGCTTGATTTCGCCGTGCAGCGGTTTGTCGCTGACGCACAGCAAGGTGCCATAAGGCACGCGAAAGCGAAAGCCGTTGGCAGCGATGGTGGCGCTTTCCATGTCCAGCGCCACCGCACGGCTTTGGCTGAAACGCCGCTCGGGGCCGCTGGGTGGCAGCAGCTCCCAGTTGCGGTTGTCGGTGCTGGCCACGGTGCCGGTGCGCAGGATGCGCTTCAATTCATAACCTGACAGTTGCGTGACTTCGGCGACCGCCTGTTCCAGCGCCAGCTGCACCTCGGCCAGGGCCGGCACCGGCACCCACAGCGGCAGGTCTTCGTCCAGCACGTGGTCTTCACGCATGTAGGCGTGGGCCAGCACGTAGTCGCCCAGTTGCTGGCTGTTGCGCAGGCCGGCGCAGTGGCCCAGCATCAGCCAGGCGTGCGGGCGCAGCACCGCCACGTGGTCGGTGATGGTCTTGGCGTTGGCCGGGCCCACGCCGATGTTGATCATGGTGATGCCGCTGCTGTCGGGTCGCACCAGGTGGTAGGCCGGCATCTGCGGCAGGCGCGGCGGTTGGGCGCCCAGTTCGTCACCGGCGCGTGGGGTTAATCCGCTGCGCCGGGTGATCACATTGCCGGGTTCGACAAAGGCTTCGTATTCGCAAGCCGGGTCGGCCATCAGCGTGTGGCCCAGCTTGATGAACTCGTCGATGTAGAACTGGTAGTTGGTGAAGAGCACGAAGTTCTGGAAGTGCTCGGGCGCGGTGCCGGTGTAGTGGCGCAGGCGGTGCAAGGAGTAGTCCATGCGCGGTGCGGTGAACAGCGCCAGCGGCTGCGGCTCGCCCGAGGCCGGCTGATAGGTGCCGTTGGCGATGCCGTCGTCCATCGAGGCCAGGTCGGGCAGGTCGAACAGGTCGCGCATCAACACGCGTCGCTGTGGCGTCAGGCTGCCTTCGAGGTGGTCGTCTTCGGCCAGCGAAAAGTGCACCGGGATCGGCTGCTCGCTGGCGCCGATTTCCAGGGCCACCGCGTGGTTGCGCAGCAGCAGGCGGAACTGCT
>JAYVSX010000064.1:0-9924 GCA_043774975.1 Rubrivivax sp. | reverse complement strand
GCCAGGTTGCCCCGCGTTACCGTTCGACTTGCATGTGTAAGGCATGCCGCCAGCGTTCAATCTGAGCCAGGATCAAACTCTTCAGTTCGATCTTGATTTTTTGCTCTTAGGAATTGAAGTGAACTTCATTGCTGAATTTCATTTCATATTTCTGCGAGCGTTTAAGGTCATGAGACCTGAGCTCTGTGTCGCCACAGTGCTCTGGCACTCGCCTTCAAACGCCCACGCTTATCGGCTGTTGATTTTTAAAGAACGTTACTGAAATCACTTGACTTTCAGCGCCGCCGAACTTGTTCAGCGAAGATTACGATTCTTGCATGTTTCTTTGAAACTTGTCAAGAATTTAACCTGCTTTTTCTTTTCGGAACTTACGTCGAGCGCGTCATTTCTGACTTACCTGACTTCCGAAGAGTGAAGCCCATGATTCTGACATTCTATCAAAACCGTGTCAATTCCTTGGTCTTTCCGTGCTTTCCGGCAACTGGGCTTGTCTGATTGGACTTGCCTGGCCACCGAAGAGCGCAGCCCATGACTGTAGCACAGTTTTTTTGGCCGCCGCAAGCTCCCTGCGCCAATTGTTCTGGCGCTAGCGCGAGGCTCGCGTATTCAGTGCCGCTTGGTAGGCCGCCAAAGGATCATCGCTGCCCAGCACTTCGGCGGCCAGCTCACGCAGGACGCGCGTGTCGGCTCGCAGGACGCGCTGCTTGATCCCGGAGATGCGAGCCGGGTGCATCGAGAAACTTCGAAGACCCATGGCCAAAAGCAATTCGGTAAACGCCGGGTCACCTGCCATCTCACCGCAAACGCTTACCAACTTTCCAGCCTGGCCAGCAGCGTCGATCGTCTGCTGCAAGAGAGCCAGCACCGCCGGGTGCCATGCGTCATAGAGGTGAGCTACCGTTTCATCTGCTCGGTCAATGGCCAGCGTGTACTGGATGAGGTCGTTGGTCCCAATCGAAACGAAGTCGAAGTGCAGTAAAAAGCGCTTGATCAGAAGTGCTGCCGCCGGGACTTCAATCATGGCCCCCACTTCGACGCGGGTGAAAGGGCGGCCCTGTTCCTCCAACTGCAGCTTCGCTCGCGCTATGGCTTCCATGATCAGTTTGATCTCGCCCATGTGAGCGACCATTGGAATCAGGATCCTGACCTTGCCATAGGCGCTGGCACGCAGCATTGCACGCAACTGCTGTCGAAACATGCCCGGCTCTGACAGACTCCAGCGTATGGCGCGCAACCCCAGTGCAGGGTTCAGCCCATGCTCGTGCCGCAGCTCCTGCGCGCTCATGCGCTCCAGGGGCTTGTCGGCGCCCACATCTACCGTTCGAATCGTGACTGGCAGCCCCTTCATGGCCAACACCGCATCGCGATAGGCCTCAAACTGCTCGTCTTCGTCGGGCAGGTCGCCATTGCGGTTCATGAACAGGAACTCGCTGCGAAAGAGTCCAACGCCTACGGCGCCTGCTTCCAATGCAGCAAGTCCATCGCCTGGCAACTCAATGTTGGCCAGCAGTTCTACGGCCTGTCCATCCATGGTGACGGCTGGCGTGTGCCGCAGACGGTCAAGTCGAGCGCGCTCCAGCTCACTCTGTCGCTGACGAAAGCGGTACTCCTCCAGGACGATGGGGGGAGGGTTGACCAGCACCACGCCATCGTCGCCATCAATGATGACCCAGTCGTCCTGGCGAATCAGCCGACTGGCTTCCCGTGCGCCCACCACCGCAGGGATGTCCATGCTTCGCGCCACGATCGCTGTGTGCGAGGTCTTGCCGCCCACATCGGTGACAAAGCCCGTGAAGACGCTGCGCTTGAACTGCAGCATGTCCGCAGGTGCTACGTCACTGGCCACCAAGACCAATGGATCCTCTCCGGCGAAGTCTCTTGCGTTTTGGTGGACCTGCCCGTGATGAACGCCTGCGCCAAAGTTGGCACCAGCCAAAACACGCAGCAAGCGTTCGACCACCTGTTCAACGTCAGCCTTGCGCTCGCGCAGGTAAGCGTCCTCCATGTCGTCAAATTGCCTGGCCAAAATTTCCAACTGAGCAGACAAAGCCCATTCAGCGTTGTAGTGGCGCTCACTGATCCAAAGTTTGATGGCGTCGCTGAGCATGTCGTCATGCAACAGCATCAGGTGCACATCCAGCAGGGCCGCCAGCTCGTGCGGTGCCTCAGCAGGCAACTCGCGTTTGAGGAGTTCCAGCTCTGCCGACACGGCATCGCGCGCACCCCTGATCCGCGCAATCTCTTGCGGCACCTGCTCGGTGCTGACGAAGTAGTGGGCCACGTCCACACGGCTGGACGCCACCAAAACCGCCCGCCCGATGGCCACGCCACGGGACACGGGGAGGCCAAAAATCTGAATGCTCACCTGGCGCTCCAATCTTGATTGCCATCCAAAGACAGGCCCGACTGGCTCCTGGGTGGAAGCCCTATTCGCCTTCGCCGAATTTGTTGTCTATCAGGGCCCGGATGGCATCCATGCAAGCCTGTTCGTCTGGCCCGTCGGTCTCGATTTCAACCTGACTGCCCAGGCCAGCCGCCAGCATCATCACACCCATGATGCTTTTGGCATTGACCCGGCGGCTGTTGCGGCTGAGGTGAATTTCGCTGTTGAACGAGCCGGCCAGTTTGGTTAACTTGGCCGAGGCACGCGCATGCAAGCCAAGCTTATTGTTGATGGTGACGGTCGACTTGATCATGAGTGGGCGCTGAAACGGATTGATTTTGACGTCGAGGAACCGCCACGTGCATCACACCTTGCGCTGCGCCCGCGACGGCTCTTGCCACCAGGTCCTCCAGCGCCTGATCCTGGTAGCAGAGCGTTCGCCACAACATGGGCACATTGACCCCGGCCACCACACGAGCACGCGCTCCGTCGGCAGCCGCCAAGGCCGCGTTGCAAGGTGTGGCGCCAAAAACGTCGGTCAGGATCAGAACCTCTTCGCAGCCGCAGTCAATCAAGGCCCGGCGCACCAAGTTCTGCGCTTCATCCAGGTTGAGCTGTGCCGGAACGTCCACCGCCCCCAGGGTCCCGCCGCAGTCTGGAAAGACGTGTCGCGCCACCTCCAGCAGCGAGCTGGCCAGTGGGGCGTGGGCGATGATGAGAATTCGGGCCATGGGGGTCTCGTCGCCCTGATTATGAAGACCGCTTTGTGCCGCGGTAGACAAACCATGCGTAAGCGCACAAGCAACACACGCCCAAGATTGACATGGATCCCCGAAAGGCGTCGGGCTCAGCCCATCCTCGGGCCACGAATCCGTCCACCATCAGACCTACACCCCACTGCACGCAGAAAACACCGCTGAAGATCACCAGATTGAAGGCGGACAGCGCTCGGCCGGCCTGGTGGGTGGGAAAAGCTGCAGCAACGGCAGGCTGGCTGACCGACACAAAGGTGCACGTCACGCACCATAGCGCCCAGTGTGCAGCACCCGCTTCCGAGCCCAGCCATACGTTGAGCGCAAGTACACCCAGTGCCAGTGGCACACCCCAGAACATGAGCTCCGCCGCATCAATGCCCCTGCGCGCCAAGCGCGGCATCAACACCCCCCAGCTCAAGAAGGCGCAGAGCATGGCCAGGTTGATCGCAAAAAGCCCTTGCGCCGCCTGCCCAGACGACTGCCCCACCACACGAGTCAGCCAGGGTCCAGCCCATAAAGACTGCACCGCAATCATGCCGCCGTACAGGAAAAAGCCCAACGGCGCCATGCGAACGAAGATGGCTGCAGCCGCAATCTCTCTGTAGCTGGCACTGGCTTGCCCCGGCAGCGGTGCGTTCACGGGGTCGCGTGGTACCAACCACCCAATCAGCACGACCCCGATGATCAACAGCCCCGCCACCGACCAGAACAGGCCGCGCCAACCGACGAATGGCAGCAACCATTGCACGGGCAAGGTCGAAGCCAACATTCCCAGCGATCCGGTCATCAGCATCCAGGAATTGCAGCGCAGCTGGGCGCCCGGAGAAAAGATTCGTCGGTACAGGGTCAGCGGAGCCATCAAGCAGGCGGCGACGCCCGCGCCAATCAACACCCGTGCACCAATCAAGCTGGGCAAACCGGCCGATACGGCGAAAGCCACGCAACCGATGACGGCCACGCCGAGCAAAGCCATCAAGGTTCGCCTTGAACCCCAGCGGTCCAGCGCCCGACCCAAGGGCAGCTGCATGCCTGCAAATCCCAGGAAGAAGGCGCCCGCCAAGAGGCCCAGGTCAGCAGCATGAAGACCCAGTTCACTGCTGAACACCGGCGCCAAGGTGGCCGTCACAGCGCGCAGGAGCGCTGACAGAAAGTACACAAAGGCAAAGGCCAGGAAAATCACCGCCCCTTGTGGCGGCGAAGTCGTCATGGTTGAAAACGCAACGAGTCCATCAGCGGCTCTGATGTGGCCTGCGAAACAGACGGACCCAATGCTGTGACCTGGAAGACGGCAGTTCCAAACGTGAACAGGGCCAGTTGCATTTGCACCACCTGACCGTCGCTGCGGCGGCCCGCCAAGAGGACTTGTCGGCTGCCGGCATGAGGCGTTGCGCCCGGCACATGCAAGGGTGTTGCCGCATCGGTCACAGCGGCCACGTTGGCACCAGCGGCCGCCAAAAGACCTGCCAGTGCAGGCCCCACTTGGGTCGGGCTGCTCATGTCTGCCCAGGCCACGCCAAAGGTGTGGTCACCCGTGGAGCACACCAACAGGCGCCAGAGCACACGCTGCCCTGCAAGCTCGATGGTGCGGTCCTGCGCATGGGGCCGACAAGGCATCAGCAGTCGCAAGGGCGTCTCAGCGACCCTCACCTCTCGCCAGTCCAGCGCGGGCGCGCAGGCCAACAACGGCGCGATGCAGGCAACAACCAGGGGCCCGGTCAGGGCTCGATCAAAGGGCATGCACGGATTATCCCGGCGCTTGCCGGACAATCCCTGGCCCATGGACAAGGAACAACAAGCTGCCCCCTTACCCAGCGTCGGCGCGCTGAACGGCGTGCGCGTGCTCGACCTCTCCAGGGTGCTGGCCGGCCCGTGGTGTACCCAAACGTTGGCTGATTTGGGCGCCGAAGTCATCAAAGTGGAGCGCCCAAGTGACGGCGCGCACCCGGGCGGCGACGACACGCGCGGCTGGGGCCCCCCGTTCCTGAAAGACCGCCAAGGCCATGACACCGCGGAAGCCGCCTACTTTTTGGGCGCCAACCGAAACAAGCGCTCCATCACCATTGACATCTCTCGGCCCGCTGGCCAAGCCTTGGTGCGTCGGCTGGCAGCCAGTTGCGATGTGCTGGTTGAGAACTACAAGGTTGGCGACATGGCGCGCTATGGCTTGGACGCCAGCAGCATCTGTGTGCTGTTTCCGCGCCTCATTTACTGCTCCATCACCGGATTTGGCCAGAGCGGCCCCTATCAGGACCGGGCGGGTTACGACTACGCAGTGCAAGGCATGGGCGGGTTGATGAGCGTGACCGGTGAACGCGACGACCTGCCCGGCGGCGGGCCGCAAAAAGTGGGCGTGGCAGTGGCCGACCTATTCACCGGCATGTACGCCACAGTGGCCATTCTGGCGGCCTTGCGCCATCGAGACGCCACGGGCCAGGGCCAGGTGATTGACATGGCCTTGCTCGACACCCAGGTGGCGATGCTGGCCAACCTGGGCGCCAACTACCTGGTGACACGACAGGCGCCCGGGCGGGCGGGCAATGCCCACCAAAACATCGTGCCTTATCAAGTGTTTGAAGTGTCCGATGGCCACTTGATCCTGGCGGTGGGCAACGATGGCCAGTTTGCGCGCTTCTGTCAGGTCGCCGGTTGTCCGGAACTGCCGCGCGACGAGCGCTTTGCCACCAACGCCAACCGCGTGCGGCACCGCCAGGTCCTGGTGCCCTTGTTGGCCCAATATCTGCTGCAACGAAGCCGTGCGGATTGGATTTCCGCACTGGAAGCGGCCAAGGTACCCTGCGGTCCGATCAACGACATGGCCGACGTGTTCGCCGATCCTCAAGTGCTTGCGCGACAGATGACGGTCAAGCTGCCGCACCCGCTTAACGACGCGCTGGAACTGGTTTCCAGTCCCATGAAACTGTCGCACACCCCTGTGCAAATGCGCCGTCCACCGCCGTTGCTGGGGCAGCACACCGACGAGGTTCTGGCCGAGCTGGGCCTCGATCTGGCTGAACGGCAACGCTTGCGGAAAGACGGCATCCTGGGATGGACAGGCAAACTAGGGGACACTTGAATGCGTTTTCGCTTGTCACACCCCATGCTCTTGGGGTAGATATTCGCCTTGGAAACCGTGAACCTCGGGTTTGCCCGGCTCAACGCTGAAGAACTGAGAGTGAAGCCACATGGACCTGCGTGATCTGCCAGCCTCACCCCCTGCCGGGCGACGGGTGGCAGAGCTATTGGACCCACAGGCCCTGGTGGCGCAGTTGGGCAGCGAGGTCGCCACGCACCTGTCGTCGGCTCTTGAACGTGTCACCGCCCTGACCGCCACCGGCAAGATCGACCGCGCCGGACTTCGCGCGCTGCGCGATGAGATTGACCGTGCTAGGCGAGCAGGCATCATGGGCCAGCAGGTGGTGCGCCTAGGCAATGGCCGCGTGCAGCTGGCCAACGAACGCCTGGACCTGACCGGTTTGTTGCGCGAGGCCCTGCGTCAGCGGGGAAGAGAAATTGACGCCCGCGGCATCGAGGTTCGCCAAGAGCTCACCGCAGCCGAAGTCATGAGCGACACGACCTTGCTCTTTTCCTTGCTGCAAACAACGCTGGACTGGAGCTTCGAGCACGCGGTGTCGCGCATCGACCTGGCCTTGAAGATCCAGAACTGGCCCGCCCATGCCTGCCTGACCGTGGCTTACGCCTTTCAGCAGCCCGACGAGGTTGATGCCGCGCCGGGGCGCACGACCCAAGTCGACGGGGCGCGGCTCAGCACCATGTCGTGGCGCCTGCTGCAACAAACCGCTGGCGTTTTGGGGTTGCTGCTGCAGCGCAAAGAAACCCCTGGCAAAACCGAGCTGAAGCTCGAGTTTCCGCAAACGCTGGCGCCGCGCTTGAATTCGGTTCAGAAGGTTGAGTCCGAAGTCATCGAGTCGCAGGGCAACAACTCGCAGCCTTTGGCCGGTCGCCATGTCATGGTGCTGGCGGCGCGGCGAGAGGTGCGCAATGTCGTGCGCGCTGCACTTCGTCCGATGGGATTGATGGTGGACTTTGTGACCTCGGTCGAAGAAGCACAGCAGCTCTGCACCGACGGTCTTCCGCATGCCGTCATTTACGAAGCCGCCATTGCTGGCGAACACTTTGAACGCCTGCGCGCCGAAATGCTGGCCGAGGTGCCCACCCTGGTCTTTGTGCGCATTGCCGAACAGGGCAAAGCCTTTGAGGTGTTGAACCTGGGCGGGCGCCAGTTTGCCAGCGTGGGCCGCGACGCCATCATGACCGCCTTGCCTGAGGCGCTGACGTTTGAGCTGTCCCGCGCCGAAGAAGCCGCCGCCCGCGGAAAGTAAGGCCAGAACACCCCGGTTGGCCCTGTCAGCCGCCAAACACCTTTTTCAAAACGGCGCTCCCGGTCTTGATCGGGTCAGCACGTATCTTTTTTTCTTCTTCGCCAATCATCTTGAACAAGCCATCCAAAGCGCGGGCGGTGACGTACTGCTGGATGTTGACGTTGTCGCCTTTCAGCAAGCCCAGGCCAGCCGCCTTGCTCGTCACTGCGTTGTAGCGGGCGGCGAGCGACTGTCTTTCGGTGGCCTGGGTGACGATGGGTAGGAACTGGTCACCCAGCGGCCTGCGGGTCTTGGTGGCAAAGAAGTCGGTGACCGAGGTCTCACCGCCGCGCACCAATTTCAGCGCGTCTTCCACGCTGATGGACTTGACCGTGCTGACGAACAAAGGCCTGGCCACGGGCACCGCCGCCTCGGCCGCCCGGTTCATGGCCAGTACCAGTTCATCGAGCTTCCTGCCTTGGCCAGTGGCCTTGAGCAGCTTGACCGCGTCGTTCAGGATGCCAGGCAATGCAATCTTGACCAGTGGGTTGCCCATGAAACCATCGGCCCTGCCGAGCAGCGACACGGCCACCAGCGCGCCCCGCTCGAGTGCCGCGCGAACGCCGGCCGCCGCATCGCCTTCACTCAAACCGGCCTGTGCGAGCCCCGGCAGCACGGCCAACGGCAGGCCCATCAACAGGCCGCTCGGCAGACGCCATGGCAGGCTCAGTGGTGTCAAGCTCAGTGGCAGCACTGCCGTAAACTCGCGGCGTCTCATGAGGGCACTCCTTCAATGTTCTGGATGACCCATCTTGCACTGCGCCGCGCCGGGCTGGCAATGGCCCTTGGTCTGGCCCTGTCGGCCTGTGGCGGGCGCGACCCGGCACCCAACTTCAGCTACACCTTGCTCGACGGCGCCCGCTTGTCCACCCAGGCCCTGCGCGGCAAGGTCGTGTTGGTGAATTTTTGGGCCACCAGCTGCGCCACCTGTGTCAAAGAAATGCCCGCGCTGATGAACACCCACCGCAAATACCAAGCCCAAGGCTTCGAAACCTTGGCTGTGGCCATGAGCTATGACCCACCCGCCCATGTGTCCAATTTCGCCCAGAGCCGCCAACTGCCTTTCGGGGTGGTCATCGACAACACGGGTGCCATTGCCAAGGCCTTTTCCGACGTGCGCTTGACACCCACCACTTACCTCATCGACAAGCGCGGCGCCATCGCCAGGCGCTATGTGGGCGAACCCGACTTTGCTGAGCTGCACAGCCTGGTCGAAAAGCTGTTGGCCGAGGCATGAGTCGAGCGTCCCATCCAGCTGACTTGATGCCAACAAGATGATCGGACGCATCAGCGGCACGCTCGCGCACAAACAGCCACCCCAGGTGCTGGTGGACGTTGGCGGTGTGGGCTACCTCATCGAAGTGCCGATGAGCACGTTCTTCAACCTGCCACCCGTGAACGAACGCGTGGTGCTGCTGACCCACTTTGTGGTGCGCGAAGACGCGCAAATCCTGTTTGGCTTCTTGACCGATTCCGAACGGTCGGCCTTCAAGGAGCTGGTCAAGATCAGCGGCGTGGGCCCGCGCACGGCGCTGTCCATCCTGTCGGGTTTGAGCGTGGCCGAACTGGCTGCCGCAGTCAGCCATCAAGACGGCGCGCGGCTGGTCAAGGTGCCGGGCATTGGCAAAAAAACCGCCGAGCGTTTGTTGCTTGAGCTCAAGGGCAAGCTGGGTGCCGACTTGTCGCTGCCCAGCTCTGGCCCGCTGCTCAGCGACGCCCAGGGCGACATCGCCCAGGCGCTGCAAGCCTTGGGCTACAGCGAGCGCGAGGCCCAGGCCGCCTTGAAGGCGCTTGCGCCCGACGTGGGGGTCAGTGAAGGCATCAAGCTGGCCCTGAAGTCCCTGAATCGTTGATGCACGCGCATGGGTAGCGCATCCACGGCAACGGCTGCAACGTAAAGCTGCTCTCCGCCACCCCGTCGCCCCGATCAGTTGCCCTGATGCCGTCGCCCAACTTCAGCCACCGGACACCCCGCCCACCCCGCACAGCGCAGGCTGAGTGGCTGCGCGTGCTGGCTGGCTATCTGGTGGCGATCTTCCTGCTGCAAAGCGTGGCCGCCGCGGTTCATCTGGCTGCAGGGCCCTTGCATTGGCACCGTGACACGCCCGCAAACCTGGCCACGCTGTTGTTCGCTCACCAAGAACCTTTCCAGGGGCATGAGCAAGGGGATGGGCACGCCCACGCCCTGGGTGAGCGCCACCCCCACGAAGTCGGCGACAGCCGTGTTGTGGCGGTGGCCGAACCGGGTGCTGCAGACACCCTGAACTCGGCGCTGGGTTCAGCGCTGAACCTGCTGGCAATCGACCCATCTGCCCCCTGGGCGGCGCTCCTGGACACGGGCCGCCATGTGCAACGGGCGGCGCCGCCCTGGGCCCGACACACCGGGCCTGCCCAGACCGTGTATCGC
>JAYVSX010000063.1:0-2951 GCA_043774975.1 Rubrivivax sp. | reverse complement strand
CATTTCGTCGAGCTGGCGTTTGACGCAATGGACGAAGGCATCGTGACGTACGAGGAGCGGCCCTTTGTCGGCGAGGGTCTATGGTCACCAGCACCATCGCTTGGGAAGGCGACCCGGTGTTTGGTGGCCGGCCGGGCCTGTGGCGTGAATACGAAGGCGGTTATGAGGACTGGAAGGTGCAGCGTGCGCGTGGCAAGGTGCTGGCTGCATCAGCAGCAGCGGCGGCGACTGCGGCCACAGCGGCCAGCGCGGCTGCGGCCAAGCCCGCGGTCGCGTCGCCCAAGTCAGCGCCGGCCAAGGTCAAGCTCAGCTACAAGGAACAGCGCGAACTGGAAGCCCTGCCGCAGCGCATTGAAGCGCTGGAGGGTGAACAGACCACGCTCAACCAGCGCCTGGCCAGCGCCACGGTCTATGCCGACGAGCCCGGTCGGGTGCCGGTGATGCACGCCCGCATCGAAGCCATTGAAAGCGAACTGATGGCGGCTTTGGAACGCTGGGAAGCGCTTAGCGCACGTTGACGAAGGCGCTCATGAGCAAATGTCACTTGCTTACTTTGCTCATCCCCCTCGGGGGGGCGGCGGCAACGCCGCCTGGGGGCGCTCAGTGCGAGCGCGCTGCGGCCGGCTCGACTTGCAGCACCTTCATGCCCGCCCAGTTCAACAGCTATCGAAACTGCTGCGAGGCCCCGGTCCGACACCAAGCCAGGTTTCAACCGTGACAAGATGTAGCTGTCATGCGCTGGCCCCACAAAGCTTGCAAGATGGGCTTGGGTCGGCTTCCTGCCGTACCCCAACCCCAAGAGGAGCAAAACATGACAAACAGAACCCTGGGCTGGTGGCTGGCCTGTGCCAGCCTTGCCGCAGCCCTGCTGCCCAGCGCCGCGCTGGCCCGTGACAACGGTGCCAACAGCCCAAACAGCGCCAACAGCGCCAAAAGCCGCCCGCTGGTCATTGGCCACCGCGGCACGGCGGGCTACCTGCCCGAGCACACGTTGGAGAGTTATGCACTGGCCATCGAGTTGGGCGCCGACTACATCGAGCCCGACCTGGTGGCCACCAAGGACGGCCACCTGATCGCCCGCCACGAGCCCAACATGATCGCCACCACCAACGTGGCCAGCCTGCCGCAATTTGCCGGCCGCAAGCGCACCATGCTGGTCGACGGCATTGCCGAAGAAGGCTTCTTCGCCAGCGACTTCACCTTAGCCGAGATCAGGACGCTGCGTGCTGTGCAGCCCGCCGGCGAGCGCGACCAAAGCTTCAACGGGCGCTACCAGGTCCCGACCTTTGACGACGTGATCGAACTGGCCAAGCGCAAGGGCGCCGAAGAAGGCCGCACCATCGGCGTCTATCCCGAGACCAAGCACCCCACCTTTCACCGCAACTTGAACCTGGCGCTGGAAGACCGCTTGCTGCAGGTGCTGCAGCGTCACGGCTGGAACCACCGCGGCGCACCGGTGTTCATCCAGAGCTTCGAACAAGCCAACCTGAAGTACCTGCGCAGCCGCACGTCGGTGCGCCTGGTGCAGCTGATCGACGCCGACGACGTGGCCATCGACGGCAGCATCACCTATGCTGCCCCGTTTGACCGCCCTTACGACTGGGCCGTGGCCGGCCGCGTTGGCACCTTTGGCGACCTGCTGACCCCCGCCGGTCTGGCCGAGGTTCGCACCTATGCCGACGGCATCGGTCCCTGGAAGCCTTACCTGATCAGCAGCGCCTGCATCACCGTGGTGGCCGGCCGCTGCGCCGACGTCAACGGCGACGGCCTGGTCAATGAAGGCGACCGCCAACTGCTGCCGCCCAGCGCCGTGGTGGCCAACGCCCACCAGGCCGGCTTGCTGGTTCACCCGTTCACCTTCCGCAACGAGCAGCGCCGCCTGGCCAGCAACTACAAGGGCAACCCGGTCAACGAGTACCTGGCGTTTTACGAGCTGGGCGTGGACGGGCTGTTCACCGACTTCACCGATGCGGCCGTGGTGGCACGCGCGCTGTTTGCCATCAAGCGCGACCCCGACGCTGCCCAGTGCCTGGTGCGCAGCCGCTGGCACCCGCAGTGCCGTGGCTTGCGTTGGTTGAACGCCAACTGAGGGCGCCTACAGGGCCGGGCCGGCTCGGCCTACCCTCCTTGGGGGTTCAACCTAGAAACGGCAGTTGACCGCCTCACCCCGCTGGCCAGGGCACCTCGCACCCCGCTCGGGCGCGTCCAACGGCCGCTTCTAGGTTCAAGCAACGTAGCAAGGCCACTCTTGTTTGATCGCCCCACTCATGGGGAGCCAGATCAATGGCTCTGGCAGGGCAATACCAGCGTTTGCGCGCGCTGGTTGTGCTCACAGGCTTGCTGTTTCGCGGTCGTCAGATCGACACCAGCGCCCGGATGCCATTCGCTTCCAGCTCCGAACCCTTACCACGGGCAATCACCACACCGCGCTCCATCACCAGGTACTGGTCGGCCAGCTCGGCGGCGAAGTCGAAGTACTGTTCCACCAGCACGATGGCCATCGACTTGCCGTTCATGCCTTCCTTGGCGACGCGCTGCAACACGCGGCCGATGTCCTTGATGACGCTGGGCTGTATGCCTTCGGTGGGTTCGTCCAGCATCAGCAGGCGCGGGCCGGCGGCCAGCGCGCGCGCGATGGCCAACTGCTGCTGCTGCCCGCCCGAGAGGTCACCGCCACGGCGGTTGAGCATCTGCTTCAGCACGGGAAACAACTCAAACAGCATCGGCGGCACGGCGGTGTCGGTGGGCTTGGATGCCAGCCCCATGCGCAGGTTTTCGTCCACCGTCAGACGGCCAAAAATTTCGCGTCCCTGTGGCACGTAGCCGATGCCGGCGCGCACCCGGTCGTATGAGGTGGCCTTGGTGATGTCCTGGCCCGCCAGCGTGACACGGCCAGTTTTCACCGACACCACGCCCATCAGGCTTTTCAGCAGCGTGGTCTTGCCCACCCC
>JAYVSX010000062.1:0-6469 GCA_043774975.1 Rubrivivax sp. | reverse complement strand
TCTTCGGGGCCCCAGGACGATGTGGCCAGGGGAAAACGGCAGCTCATGGGCCGGGCCTCCAAGATGCGCACTCCAAGATGAACGCCAAAAAGCGGGCTGACACGCTGACTGGTGTACCTTCGTGCTGTGCACTCCGGAATTCGCTCTTGGGGCGGCCCGGCGCGCTCACTGGATTGCCTTCGTGCTGCGCACTCCGGAATTCGCTCTTGGGGCGGCCCGGCGCGCTCATGCGAAGGGTGTCTGCAACAGGTAGGCGTAGGTGCTGGCCATGCCTTCGTCAAGGCTTCGCTGCGGCGCCCATCCCCAGGCCGTCTGGCGGGTCACGTCGACCAGCTTGCGCTGCATGCCCACAGGTCGCAACAGGTCGTGCGTGAAAGCGCCCTGCCAGCCCACCGCGCGGGCGGCGGCGGCGTAGTAGTCGTTCACGGCGTGATCATGGCCCAGGCCGATGTTCATCAACGCGGGCGCGTCGCCGCCCCTGCCCACCATCTGGACGACGGCATCGGCCAGGTCGGCGGCGTCCATGAACTCGCGGCGCGCCGTTCCATCGCCCCAAATCTCCACGCTGGCGGCGCCCGCCAGTTTGGCGCGGTGAACTTTGAGCAAGGCGGCCGCGACCAGATGGGAACGCTCGGCTTCGAAGTGATCGTAGCGGCCATACAGGTTGCAGGGAATC
Source organism: Rubrivivax sp. (assembly GCA_043774975.1). Classification (GTDB taxonomy): domain Bacteria; phylum Pseudomonadota; class Gammaproteobacteria; order Burkholderiales; family Burkholderiaceae_C; genus Rubrivivax. The sequence goes on along the minus strand of JAYVSX010000062.1, from coordinate 5,793 downwards.
AAGGTCTGATAGGCAAGGCCGGGCTCCTGTTGGCGCAGGTACGTGCACAAGCGCGTGGAGAAAATCTTGGCCAGTGCATAGCCCTCGTTGGTGGGCTCCAACTCGCCACTGAGCACCTGGTCTTCGCGCCAAGGGTGCAGCCCGTTGCGCGGGTACATGCACGAGCTGCCCAGGTTGATCAAGCGTGGCACGCCGCTGGCATGCGCCCCCATGATCACGTGGCGCCCCATGTCGATGTTGCGCACCAAAAAGTCCACCGGGCGGGCCATGTTGGCGTGGATGCCGCCCACCAGCCCTGCCGCATGAATGACCACTTCGGGTCGCACATCGCGCATGAAGGCCGACACCGCGTCCTGACGCTCCAGGTTCAGGTCGGACCGGGTTGGACGCACCAGATCCCAGCTGCGCGCGCCTGCATGCTCTGCGATGTTGCGCCCCACCATGCCGGCGCCGCCCAACAAGAGAACCCGTACGGCGCCGGGCATCCTTATTCCACCTCAACGGCTTGCTCGTAGCCGTGGCGCTTCAGCAGTGAACGCCGGCGCGCCTGCTGCAGGTCGTTCTGGACCATCTCCTGCACCATCTGCTCCAGCGTGATTTCGGGCGACCAACCCAGCTTGGCCTTGGCCTTGGCAGGATCGCCCAACAGGGTGCGAACCTCCGCCGGCCGCAGGTAGCGCGGGTCAACACGCACAACGGTATCACCCACCTTCAAGGCCGGCGCCATGCTGGGGTCGGCGATCGCCGTCACCACACCAACTTCGTCGATGCCGTCACCCTGAAAGCGCATCGACAAGCCCAGTTCACGCGCCGCCAGCAAAATGAACTCGCGCACGCTGTGCTGAACGCCGGTGGCGATCACAAAGTCTTCGGGCTGTTGCTGCTGCAGCATCAGCCACTGCATGCGGACAAAGTCGCGCGCGTGTCCCCAGTCGCGCAGGGCATCCATGTTGCCCACATGCAGGCAGCTGTCCAACCCTTGGGCGATGTTGCACAGGCCCCGGGTGATCTTGCGGGTCACAAAAGTTTCTCCGCGCCGGGGGCTTTCATGGTTGAAGAGGATGCCGTTGCAGGCGTACAGGCCATAGGCCTCACGGTAGTTGACCGTGATCCAGTAAGCGTAAAGCTTGGCCACAGCGTAGGGGCTGCGGGGGTAGAAGGGTGTTGACTCGCGCTGCGGCGTTTCCTGTACCAAACCATAGAGTTCACTGGTGCTGGCCTGGTAGAACCGGGTCTTTTGTTGCAGACCCAGCATGCGGATGGCCTCCAACAAGCGCAAGGGGCCCATGGCGTCCACATCGGCCGTGTACTCGGGCGTTTCGAAACTCACCGCCACGTGGCTTTGCGCGCCCAGGTTGTAGACCTCGTCGGGCTGGATCTGCCCGACGATGCGGATCAGGTTGCTGGCGTCGGACAGGTCACCGTAGTGCAGGTGCAGGCGGCGCTCCTCGACATGAGGGTCCTGAAAGATGTGATCGACCCTGGCCGTGTTGAATGACGAGGCCCGCCGCTTGATGCCATGGACTTCATAGCCCTTTTCCAGCAACAACTCGGCCAGGTAGGAGCCGTCTTGGCCAGTGATGCCGGTGATGAGTGCGGTCTTGCCATTGCGCGGGGCGGTCATCAGGGGTCCTTTGGCTGCAAAGGCCCCGGCAAGATGAATCACGTCATGCTGACGGATGCCAGAGCCATGCCCTGCATCAAGACAAAGGCTGGACCTGGCACCGGGGCGCAGCGCAGTGTGAGCCCGCACGGCCCGGCTCAAAGCCCAGAGATCAAGCCGGTTCGCCGCCCATTTTGATCGTGCTGGATCGAGCCAGCCTGCGATCCAACACCGGATCCAGCGCGCGACCCAGCGCCCGATCCTTCACCCGACCAATCACCCGACCGATCACCCGAGCAATCAGCCGCCGCTGGCCGCCGAGGCGGGCCGAACCGCGGCCGGTGCCGAAGCGGCGCCCGTCGCGTATTTGCCCAGGTACTCGATCTTGGCCGGTGCCCGCAGCTCTTTCATCGCGTCTTCAACCAGCTTGCGCTTGCGCTCGCCCAACAGGTATTGCTCGATGGCCGGCCGGGCCTGCTCTTCGGTGGCGGGCTGCGCGCGCGACCCGGCCAGCACCAGCACCTGCGCGCCCGTCGGACCGGGTACCAGCATGGCTTGACCGTCCTTCATGCGCGAGATGGCCTCCAGCGCATTGAGAGGCAGTTGTTCGGCTGCGCGCACCGCCTGGTTGCCCGTGAACCGCAGGCCAGCAGCCTTCAGGTACTCGACGAATTGTTCAATGTTGCTGGCGGCGGCCAGCTTGTCGCGCAGCTCTGGCAGCTGGTCGGGGCGCGCCTCGATGGCCAGCTCTTGCAGATTGAAAACGCGGCGTTCGCGAAAGAGGCTGGGCTTTTCGTCGTAGTACTTTTTCACGTCCTCGGCACTGGGTTTGGGCGCAGCTTCAGACACTCGCTCCAGGTAGGCTCGGATCAAAACCTCGCGCCGCGCCCCTTCGATCATTTGCATCACGCGCGGGTCGCGATCCAGTTTGGTCTCGTCGGCCTTTTGCAAGATCAGCACCTGTTCCACCAGACGCTCGACCACTTGGCGGCCGGCGGCGTCTTGTTGCTCTGGCCGCAGGTTGCGCTGTTGCTGCAGCAACTGGTCGACCTGCGCCTGAGTCACTTCGACCTTGTTCACCTTGGCCACCACCGCGCTCGCAGGAGCGTCGCCTTTGCCACCACAGGCGCTCGAAAGTGCCACGGCCAGCGCCAACACAAAACCTGTTGAGGCAACACGAGTCAGTGCAGGGGCCATTTTCGGTTTCATCAAGCGATCCCATCAATGAAGGTGCGCCAAGCGGCGCGATCTCTGCAGTCACCCAGGCACAGGGCCAAGCGTGAAGGCCCTCTCAGTTTACCCGTGGGGCTTTCAGTGCAAGGCCCAGCGCAAGGCCCCAGTGCAAGGCCCTTCAACGCCTGGCCATCGGCCAAACGCCCTTTCAACACTTGACACCCACATGCAGCGCCACGATGCCGCCGGCCAGGTTGTGCACATCCACATGCGCAAATCCGCTGGCCTTCATCAAAGCCTTCAGGGTGGCTTGATCGGGATGCATGCGGATGCTCTCGGCCAGGTAGCGGTAGCTTTCAGCGTCCCCCGCGATCAGCTTGCCCATCAACGGCATGAAGCTGAACGAGTACCAGTCATAGGGCTTTTGCAGCACCGCAGCGGGCTTGGAAAACTCGAGCACCAGCAGTCGACCACCCGGGCGCAGCACGCGGCACATTTCGCTCAGCGCGGCTTCCTTGTAGGTCATGTTGCGCAAACCAAAAGCAACGCTGACGACGTCAAAACCGGCGCTGGCGCTGCCGTCGCAAAACGGCAGGTGTTCGGCGTCGCAGGCGGCCGTGGGCAGCACCAGGCCTTCGTCCATCAGGCGGTCGCGGCCGGTGCGCAACATGGCTTCGTTGATGTCGGTCAGCACCACGCGGCCGGTCGGGCCAGCGCGGCGGGCAAAGGCTCGGGCCAAGTCGCCGGTGCCACCGGCAATGTCGAGCACCTGCATGCCTGGCAGCACGTTGGCCACCGCCACGGTGTAGGCCTTCCAGGCGCGGTGCAATCCCATCGACAGAACGTCGTTCATGACGTCGTAGCGCGAAGCCACCGAGTCGAACACGCCACGCACGCGGCGCGCCTTGTCGGATTCGTCGACGTTCTGGTAACCGAAGTGGGTTTGGGCCATGCGGGCTTTCAGTGGCTGCTGCAAGCGCCGCCAGCGGCGGCGGCGGCAGCGACCATGGGTGCGTCGCGGTCAACGCCCGCGCTGGCCAGTCGCTGCTCGTACTGCGCCCACAGGTCGGTGGCGTCGCGGCCCAGTTTGTAGAGGTAGTCCCAGGAAAAGATACCCGTGTCGTGGCCATCCGAAAACCGCGGCTGCACCGCGTAGTGGCCCACCGCCGTCAGGTCGTCGATGCCGACTTGGCGTTTGCCGGTCTGCAGCACTTCCTGCCCCGGTCCGTGCCCTTGGACCTCAGCGGAAGGTGAATAAACACGCATCAGCTCAAAGGGAATGCGAAAGGCTGCGCCATCGTCGAAGGCCACCTCCAGCACACGGGATGACTGGTGCACGGTCAGGGCCGTGGGTAGGGGGGTGTTGCGTTCAAGACCAGCCATGGATCAGATCAAATGGGGTGCTGTGGGTGCAGAGAGTTTATCCCCGCCGCTGCTCAAAGTTGGAGACGACTTTCAGACCAGCACGCGCTCGATACCGCCGTTGTTGGCATCGGCCACGTACTGCGGCATCCAGTCTTCGCCCAGCATCAGGCGTGCCATCTCGACCACGATGTAGTCAGCCTCCAGCAGGCCACTGTTCAGGTCATCTTCAAAGCGCTTCAGCCCCTGCAGGCAGCTGGGGCAGCTGGTCAGGATCTTGACGTTGGTCTGTGCCGCCTGGCTCAAGCCCGGCGTTTTTGCCATCAGGCTGCGCAGCGCAGCTTCACCCTTTTGCAGCTCTTCTTCCTTGCGAAAGCGCACCTGGGTGCTGATGTCGGGCCGGGTCACACCCAGCGTGCCACTTTCGCCGCAGCAGCGTTCGTTCTTGATGACGTTGGGGCCCATCAGTGCCTTCACCGTCTTCATCGGGTCTTGCTGCTTCATGGGGCTGTGGCAGGGGTCGTGGTACAGGTAGCCTGCCTGCTGAGAGGCATTCAGCTGGATGCCTTTTTCCAACAGGTACTCGTGGATGTCCACGATGCGGCAGCCCGGAAAGATGTCTTCAAACTGGTAACCCTGCAGCTGATCAAAGCAGGTGCCGCAGCTGACCACCACGGTCTTGATGTCCAGGTAATTCAGGGTGTTGGCGACCCGGTGGAACAGCACGCGGTTGTCGGTGATGATCTTCTCGGCCTTGTCGAACTGGCCCGAGCCGCGCTGCGGATAACCGCAGCACAGGTAGCCCGGTGGCAGCACGGTCTGGACACCGGCGTGCCACAGCATCGCCTGCGTCGCCAGCCCAACCTGCGAGAACAGCCGCTCCGAGCCGCAACCGGGGAAATAGAACACGGCCTCGGTTTCGGAGGTCGTCGTCTTCGGATCGCGAATGATCGGAACGTATTGCCTGTCCTCGATGTCCAGCAGCGCGCGCGCCGTCTTCTTGGGCAACCCGCCCGGCAGCTTCTTGTTGATGAAGTGGACGATCTCTTCCTTCACGGGCGCCCGCTCGTGGGTCGAGGGCGGCGCCGTGACCTGCTTGCGCGCAAAGGCCCGCAACACATCATTGCCCAGGCGCTGCAGCTTGAAGGCGACATCGACCATCGCCGAGCGCATGAAGTTGATGGTGTCCGGATTGGTCGCGTTCAGCATCAGCATGGCTGCGGCATTGCCCGGACGGAAGCTCTTCTTGCCCATCTTGCGCAGCAGGTTGCGCATGTTCATCGAGACGTCCCCGAAGTCGATCTTCACCGGGCAGGGCGACTCGCACTTGTGGCAGACGGTGCAGTGATCGGCCACGTCCTCGAACTCTTCCCAGTGCTTGATCGACACGCCGCGCCGGGTCTGCTCCTCGTACAGGAACGCTTCCACCAGCAGCGAGGTCGCCAGGATCTTGTTGCGCGGGCTGTAAAGCAGGTTGGCGCGCGGCACGTGGGTCGCGCACACGGGTTTGCACTTGCCGCAGCGCAGGCAGTCCTTGATCGAATCGGCTATCTTGCCGACTTCCGATTGCTCGAGGATCAGGCTCTCGGCGCCGAGCAGGCTGAAGCTCGGCGTATAGGCATTCGAGAGATCGGCGCCGGCGAGCAGCTTGCCGC
>JAYVSX010000061.1:0-14240 GCA_043774975.1 Rubrivivax sp. | reverse complement strand
CGTGTTTGACCCGGCCACCGGCAGCTTTGCCATGGCGGCCACCTTCAGCAAGGGCGTGGTCATTCCGGAAATCGTCTTCGTGGCTTTCCAGGCCACCTTCGCGGCCATTACCTGCGGCCTGATCGTGGGTGCCTTTGCAGAGCGCGCCAAGTTCTCGGGCGTGTTGCTGTTCATGGTGCTGTGGTTCACGTTCAGCTACACGCCAATTGCCCACATGGTCTGGTTCTGGATGGGCCCTGACGCCTACGCCAGCAAGGAATTGGTGGATGGTTTGAACGCCAAGGCCGGCCTGTTGTGGCAGTGGGGCGCACTGGACTTTGCGGGCGGCACAGTGGTGCACATCAATGCGGCTGTGGCGGGTTTGGTGGGTGCCTACATGATGGGCAAGCGGGTAGGCTACGGCAAGGAGGCCATGGCACCGCACAACCTGCCGCTGACCATGGTGGGCGCTTCGCTGCTGTGGGTGGGCTGGTTTGGCTTCAACGCCGGTTCGGCTTTGGAAGCTGGCAACAGCGCCGCGCTGGCCTTCATGAACACTTTCACGGCCACCGCCATGGCTGTCTTGTCGTGGTGCGCCGCAGAGTCGCTGATGAAGGGCAAGGCCTCGATGCTGGGTGCAGCGTCAGGCGCGGTGGCGGGCTTGGTTGCCATCACACCGGCGGCGGGCAACGTGGGCATCGTCGGCGCCCTGGTCATCGGTGGCGTGGCTGGCGTGGCTTGCCTGTGGGGCGTGGCCGGGCTGAAGAAGCTGCTCGGTGCCGATGACACGCTGGATGTGTTTGGCGTGCATGGCGTGGGCGGCATCGTTGGTGCGCTGCTGACGGGTGTGTTCAACACCCAGGCGCTGGGCGGCCCGGGCCTGGTCACCGACTGGGTTACCGCGACGGTGGGCTCCAACGGGGTTTTTGCCCAGGTCTGGGTCCAAGCCAAGGCGGTTGGCTTGACAATCATCTGGTCGGGTGTGGTGGCGTTCGTGGCCTTCAAGATCGTGGACCTGACCATCGGATTGCGGGTGCCTGAAGACGAAGAGCGCGAAGGCCTGGACATCACCTCACACGGCGAGACGGCCTACAACAAGTGATACGCCAGACACCGCCTGGGCTGTCGCCCTGGCGGTGCTGGCGTATTCCGGCGCGCTCGAACGGACAGGCCTGCGGCCTGCCGCTCAGCTTGCCGGAGACGCGAAAAGATCGGGCCGCCATTGGCGGCCCTTCTCTTTTGGTGTTGTTGAGGGGTGGACTCTCGGCATGAAATTGTGGGCGGGGTTGCTGGCGGTTTTTGCTGGGATGCGGCGGTGGCGGTCAGCATGCCAACTTCTGTGTCGCCAACGCATCGCTCACAGCGGTGCAGGAACAGCCGCCGCTTGACTTTTTCGGCGCGCAGCTGCGCTGGACAGCGCCCAGCAGCGCGCTGAGAACGGGCACTGAGAACGTGCGCTGAACCCAGGCTTTGAGGATTGACGCTGAATTCGGGCGCGGCTGCTTGCAGTGCCCCAGGTTGACCCCTTCTGCCAGAATCGTTGCCCGATTGGCAGCTTCGCCCCAATACCCATGGTCCCGCATCTCACCACCGCCCTCACCGGCCCCATCAACGAGCTGGAACAGCGCGTGCTGGAGTCCATGCCGGCCATCGAACGCTGGTTTCGCCTGGAATGGATGGAGCACACACCGCCGTTTTACAGCGCGGTGGACCTGCGCAATGCGGGCTTCAAACTGGCGCCGGTGGCTACCGATCTTTTCCCGGGCAGCTTCAACCACCTGACCACCGAGATGCTGCCGTTGGCGGTGCAGGCGGCCATGGCGGCCATCGAAAAAATCTGCCCGGAAGCGCGCAACCTGCTGCTGGTTCCCGACTACGACACCGACGACCCGTTTTACCTGACCAGTCTGGAACGGCTGGTTCAGATCTTCACGCAGGCCGGTCTGAACGTGCGTTTGGGGTCGGCCGATGAAACCCTGGTCACATCCAAGATCCTGCCTTTGCCCGATGGCGGAGAGCTGGTGCTCGAGCCCTTGCTTCGCAACCGCGGGCGCCTGGGGCTGAAAGACTTCGACCCCTGCACGATTTTGCTCAACAACGATTTGGCGCAAGGCATCCCACGCACCATGCACAAGCTGCATGAGCAGTACCTGTTGCCACCTTTGCACGCCGGCTGGACCGTGCGGCGCAAGAGCCGCCACTTCCAGAGCTACGAAGAAGTGGCCAAGAAGTTTGCCAAGCTTCTGGGCATGGACCCTTGGTTGATCACCCCCCTGGGCAGCCACTGCGGGGAAGTCGACTTTGACGACGACAGCGGCTTGGAATGTGTGCGCAGCAACGTCGACGCCGCACTCGCCAAGGTGCGCCGCAAATACAAGGAATACGGCATCAACGAACGGCCCTTTGTGGTGGTCAAGGCCGACCATGGCAACCGGGGTCAGGGTATCCTGACAGTCCGCGAGGCCAAAGAACTGGACAGCCTGCAGCAGCTCCGAGACCGCATGGGGCTGGCCAAGGACGGCCAGGCCATCACCGAAGTGCTGATCCAGGAAGGTGTGCCCAGCTACGAGCGCATCCACCGCGCCGTGGCCGAACCGGTGGTCTGCATGATTGACCGTTATGTCGTGGGTGGCTTTTACCGCGTGCATGCCGAGCGCGGGACCGACGAGAACCTGGGCGGACCGGGTTCCAGCTACGTGCCCCTGGCCTTTGCCGAAGGCAGCCAGCTGCCCCGTCCCGGCGCCAAGCCGGGCGCCAGTGCGCCAAACCGGTTCTACATGTATGGCGTCATTGGCCGACTGGCCATGCTGGCTGCGGCCTACGAACTGGAAGCCACCGACCCCGACGCCGAACGCTTCGACTGAGGCTGGGTAAAGCCCACGGCAGGGGCGTCGTTGAAACTACAGCATGTTGCGGCGCAACATTGGTGCAGGGGTTCGGCCACAATGCGGCGCGGTTTCCCGCAAACCATTGATCTGAGTCCATGAATCAGCCCTCCAGACCCGCAGCGCCCGGCGCCTTGTTTGCGTTGACGCTTTCCGCGGTCGGGGTGGTCTATGGAGACATCGGCACCAGCCCGCTTTACGCGCTGAAGGAAGTCTTTGCCCATGGGCGCGTTCCATTGACGCCCGACAACATCCTGGGTGTGTTGTCGCTGGTGTTCTGGACGCTCACGGTGGTGGTGCTGCTGAAGTACGTCACCTTGATCTTGCGCGCCGACAACAACGGCGAAGGCGGGCTGATTGCCATGTTGGCGCTTGCTTCACAGGCCGTCAAAGACCGCCCCGTCTTGCGCGCGCGCCTATTGATCCTGGGCATCTTCGGCACCGCCATCTTTTTTGGCGACGGCGTCATCACGCCAGCCATCAGCGTGCTGTCGGCGGTGGAGGGGCTGGAGATTGCGGCTCCGGGTTTGCACCGCTATGTGGTGCCGTTGACCCTGGTGGTGTTGACCGCCTTGTTTGCCGCGCAGCGCTTTGGCACCGCGGTGGTCGGGCGCTGGTTTGGCCCCATCACCCTGGTCTGGTTCGTGGTGCTGGCGGTGTTGGGTGTGATGCACATCGCCAGCCATCCGCAGGTGCTGACGGCGCTGTCGCCGCATTGGGCGCTGGGTTTCATCTGGTCGCAGCCAGGCGTCGCTTTTGTTGCGCTGGCCGCGGTGGTGCTGTGCGTGACTGGAGCCGAAGCGCTGTACGCCGACCTGGGACACTTTGGCAAACGGCCGATTCGCCTGGCCTGGATCTTGGTCGTCATGCCGGCCTTGGTACTGAACTACTTTGGCCAGGGCGCCATGCTGCTGCTGCACCCCGAGAACGTGCGCAACCCCTTTTACGAGATGGCGCCGCAGTGGGCGCTGTTCCCCTTGATAGGTTTGGCCACGGCAGCCACGGTGATCGCTTCCCAGGCGCTGATCACGGCCGCGTTTTCGGTCACCAAGCAGGCGGTGCAGCTGGGCTACGTGCCGCGCTTGCGGTTGATGCACACCAGCGTGCGCGAGACCGGCCAGATCTACGTGCCCTTTGTCAACTGGGCACTTTACGCCTGCGTGGTGTTTGCGGTGGTGCTGTTTGGCAGCAGCAGCGCTTTGGCATCGGCCTATGGCATTGCGGTGACCATCGACATGACCATCACCACCGTGATGACCTTCTTTGTCATCCGTTATGCGTGGAAGCTGCCGCTGGCCTTGTGCGTGGTGGCAACCGGCTTCTTCTTCGCGGTGGACCTGGTGTTTTTTGCTGCCAACGCGGTCAAGGTGCTCGACGGTGGCTGGTTCCCGTTGGTCATTGGCGCGGGCATGTTCACCTTGATGATGACCTGGAAGTCGGGTCGGCGTTTGATGTCTGATCGCATGCGCGAAGAATCCATCGAACTGGTGCCGTTTCTCGAGTCCCTGTTCCTGAGCCCACCGGTGCGGGTTGCGGGCACGGCCGTTTTCCTCAGCGCCGAAGCGGGCTCCACGCCCTTTGCCCTGCTGCACAACCTGAAGCACAACAAGGTCTTGCACGAGCAAAACCTGTTTGTCACGGTGGTGCACCACGAAATGCCCTGGATCGGTTTCAACAAGCGTTGCCAGGTTGATCCACTGGGGCGCAATTGTTGGCAGGTGACGCTGCACTTCGGTTTCAAGAACGACCCCGATGTGCCCGACGCGCTGAAGCTGCTGGCCAGCCGCGGCGTGCAGCTCGACGACATGGAAACCAGCTACTTCCTCAGCCGTGACACCGTGGTGCCCACCTTTGGCGGCGGCATGGCCATGTGGCGCGAAAAGCTCTTTGCCAGCATGCACCGCAACGCAGCTGGGGCGGCCGACTTCCTGAACCTGCCCACCAACCGCATCGTGGAGCTGGGGACCAAGGTCGAAATCTGAGCCTTCAGGCGGCCAGCAGGCCGCTGAACAAGGGGTCGTGGCGTGACCGCGGGCGATAGTGGCCCAGGCGACGTGCAATTTCGGCGATGTGGTCGGGCGTGGTGCCGCAGCAGCCACCGGCGATGTTCAGAAAGCCCGAGCGGGCAAACTCTTCCATCAGGCCGCCAGTCACGTCGGGGGTCTCGTCAAAACCGGTGTCGCTCATCGGGTTGGGCAAACCGGCGTTGGGGTAGCAGCTGATGTAGGTGTCGGGCGCCACCTTGGAAAGTTCTTCGATGTAGGGCCGCATCACGGCGGCACCCAGCGCGCAGTTCAAACCGATGGCCAAGGGCTTGGCGTGGCGCACCGAGTGCCAGAACGCGGCCACAGTTTGCCCGCTGAGGATGCGCCCGGAAGCGTCGGTGACGGTGCCGGAAATGATCACCGGCAGGCGTTCCCCGGTGTCTTCCATCAATTCGTCCAGCGCAAAAATGGCGGCCTTGGCGTTGAGCGTGTCGAAGATGGTTTCCACCAAGAACAGGTCGCAGCCACCCTCCAGCAGACCTTCGGCTTGTTCGCGGTAAGCGTCGCGCAGCTGATCGAAACTGACGTTGCGGGCGCCGGCGTCGTTGACGTCGGGGCTGATGCTGGCCGTGCGCGGTGTGGGCCCCAGCGCGCCGGCCACGAAGCGGGGCTTGTCAGCCGTGCTGTACTCGTCGGCGGCGCTGCGCGCCACGCGGGCCGCCGCCACGTTCATTTCGCGGGCGATGTGGCCCAGGGCGTAGTCTTCCTGCGCAATGCTGGTGGCGCCAAAGGTGTTGCTCTCGATGATGTCGGCGCCGGCGGCCAGGTACTGGGCGTGGATCTCGCGGATAACATCCGGCCGGGTCATGACCAGCAGGTCGTTGTTGCCTTTGAGGTCCTTGCTGTGTGCCGCAAAGCGCTCGCCTCGAAAATCGGCCTCGCGCAGTTTGTAGCGCTGGATCATGGTGCCCATGGCGCCATCGATGATGGCAATGCGCTGCTGCAAAATGGCCGCCAAGGCAGCGCCCCGGGTGTAGGACACGGGTGCGTTTTTCAAAGCCGACGCGGGCAAACCAGTAGAAGCGTTCATGCCAACCATTGTAGGAAGCCCGTCAAGCCCTTGAGCATGAAGCATCTCACTCCCCTTCAGACTTGGCAGTACTTGCAAGACCATCCCGAAGCCTTGTTTGTCGATGTGCGGATGGAGATTGAGTACCTCTATGTCGGGCACCCTCCTGGAGTGGTCCACATCGCGTGGTACGAGTACCCTGAAATGCAAGCCCACCCGCAGGCCTTCGTCGAACAGGTCAGCCGCGAGGGCGGGCGGCCCGACAGGCCAGTGGTCTTGCTGTGCCGCTCAGGCAAACGCACCGTGGATGCCGGTTTGGTGCTGGAAGCCGCAGGGTTTGAGCAGGTCGTCAATGTCCTGCACGGGTTTGAGGGCGATCTGGACGATCACTTCAAGCGCGGCCGATTGAATGGCTGGCGCCATGACGGCCTGCCCTGGGAGCAACTCTAGTAAGCGGTGGTGCACCGGCCGCCGCGGCGCGCTGGCTCAGATGGGGCGGTACTTGCGCCTGCGTTTGCGCCGCTGCGGCATGTTGAGTTCGGTACCGAAGGTGGACTTGTTGCGCCGGTTTTGGCGGTCGACCCGGTTGCGCAGCCAGATGTCCAGCGCCGCCATGCCCTGCAAAATGGGCACCAAGGCACCGGCAATCAAGCACAGCCACGTGGATGAGGCTTCACGCTGGTAGATGGAGCCCACCTGCGTCAACAAGTTGACGGCGGAAACCATGCACTCCTGCCCTGCCACCACGGCCAATACGATCAACGTGGCGGCTCCGGCGCGCCACAAGGTTTTGCGGTCGCCGTCGCTGCTGGCGTCGGAAAATGCCATCCACAGGCCCGCCATGAAGCCCAGGACTTGGACCGCGACGGATACGCCCACCCATACAAAATTCCAACGCAAGCCGGGGCGCAAGCCTGCAGCAACAATCCATCCCGTTTGCACAGAGACGGCGATCGCGGCCAGTAAAAGGCTGCAGACAATCAACGTCAGCCAGTCGCGGCGCCGCATGAGCCACCAGGCCAGCGGCACACAAAGAACCCAGGGCATCAGCCACAGCGCGGGCACCAGGAGCCAGCGGTAGCCCAACGGGAAGGGCAGCGCTTCGGCGGACATGGTGAGCAGCATGGAACAGGTCAGCCCCAGGCCGATGGCCGCGCCAGCGAGGGTGGCTGCGCGCCAGGAACCTGGCCCTTGGGCTCGGCGGATCCAGGCGATGAAGACGTGGGCGCCCAACAGGGTCACCACGATGGCCATCAACCACAGCAACAGTGAAGACTCGCCTGTTGGCATGGGTTAGGGGGGGGTGGGTTGACAGACTGACAAGCCGTTGATCATCTCATTGACAGGGCGAGGCATAAAGTGAATTTGACTCACCCTGAAGTGTGAACTTTTTGGTTGCGATGGGAGCCTCAAAACCTGAAGGGGACCCATTCAGCCAAGGGGGGCGGGTGCTGTGGGGTCGAACAGAGAGGCCCGGAACGTCGGCCCGGCGACCGTGCGGTCGCCTTCGGCCCATAACGCCAACACCGAAGCTGTCATGGGTTTGGCAAAGAGATAACCCTGCAGTTCGTCGCACTCCAACTTCAGCAATTCGTCGCGTTGTGCGTCGGTTTCCACACCTTCGGCCACCACCCGCAATTGCAGCGAGTGGGCCATTTGCACAATCGCCCGCACGATGCTGCGGGCGTCCTCGCTGGAGGCCAGATCCTGGACAAAAGCACGGTCGATCTTCAGTTCGGCCGCCGGCAGCCGGCGCAGCGCGGCCAGGCTGGAGTAGCCGGTGCCAAAGTCGTCGATCGACACATGCAAACCGCAGTGGCGCAGGCGTTCGAAGGCAGCGCGCGTGATGGCGGTGTCTTCCATGGCCACGGTCTCGGTGATTTCGCAGGTCAGCCGGTTGGCCGGAATGTGATGGCGGGCCAGCGAAGATTCGATTTGCGGGACCAGATCGTCGCGGCGCAACTGATGGCCTGAAAGATTGACGGCAATGCGCATGCGCAAGCCAGCCTCGCGCCATTGGGCAGCCTGCCTGCAGGCCTCTTCGATCACCCACAAGCCGATTTCGCAGATCAGGCCGTGTTTTTCCGCCATCGGGATGAACACCCCGGGGCTGATCATCCCGCGGCGCGGGTGCTGCCAGCGCAGCAAGGCCTCCGCGGCCGTCACTTGCATGGTGCGGGCGTCGATCTTGGGTTGAAAGTACAGCTGGAACTCGTTGCGGGCCAGGGCCTGGCGCAGGTCCAGCAACAGTTCAGCCTGCTCGCGCAGCGTCACGCCCATCGCGGGGTCGTAGAGCGCGTGCGCACCGCCACCCCCATGCTTCACCGTGCGCATGGCCAGGGCCGCCTGACTCAGCAAGCGGGGCCGAGAACCATGGTCAGGGTAGCAGGCCACACCCACGGACGCGGTCACTTGCAAGGTCAGCGCTTCGACCTGAAAGACTTGGCTCAGGGCCTCCGACAGCGCTGCGGCAGTTGGGCCTGCGGTGGCCAGGCCTGTCCTGAGCAGCAGGACAAACTCGTCACCTGCAACCCGTGCAACCCGTGCAACCGGGGTGCCCTGGCCGCGAAAGGCTTGCAAACGCTCGGCCACGGCCACCAGCAGGCCGTCACCGACCCGCATTCCATAGCCTTCGTTGATGGCTCGAAAACCATCCAAGGCCACGTAGAGCAGGCTCAGGCTGCCACGATCCTGGTCGGCCCTGGCCACTTCCGGCTCCAGCAGGGCTTCGAGCTCAGCGCGGGTCAGCAAACCAGTCAGTGGATCGCGGCCGCGCAGTTCTTCGAGTTCAGAGTTGGCATCTTGCAAACGGGACCGAAGGCGACGGCGGCTGCCCGAAAGCCGACCGACCACGATCAAGGCAAGGCCCAGCAACACCACGCTGACGCACAGCAGCTGCGCCAGCGGCGAACCTGCGACGTGCGCCACGATGTCTGCGGTAAACGACCTCATGGGAAGTTATCGGCCCGGCCCGCGGCCGCTTGAGCGCCTGCGCTCAGGAGGTCTTGAAGCCGATGCCCCTGCGGTGGCGAACTTCGGGTTTGACCCGGTGCTCACTTTCCAACTGCGACAAGAATTCGTCGGGCAACAGCGTGTCTCCCAGGATTTCGGCTTGGCGCTGGACCGCTGCAAAGTCACCCGGCACCAGCAGGTCCAGAACACTCAGGCGTTCGACCTGCTCAGGGGTCAGGCGCTGGACATCACCTTGCAGCGCCTCGGCAGTGAACATGCGCACTCTTTGCTCTGCCATCAAAGGATTGAACCGGATCTTGAAGGTGAAGCGCCGCAGCGCGGCTTCATCCAGTTCATCAAACAAGTTGGTGGTGCAGATGAAGACCCCGGCAAACCGCTCCATCCCCTGCAGCATCTCGTTGACTTCGGTGACCTCGTAGTTGCGCTCGGCCAGACGGCGGCTGCGCAGAAAACTGTCGGCCTCGTCAAGCAAGAGCACGGCGTTTTCGTTACCTGCCTCTTCAAACATCTTGGCCATGTTTTGCTCGGTCTCACCGACGTACTTGCTGGCGATGTCGCTGGTCTGGCGCACCATCAACGGGCGCTGCAGGGCCTGTGCGATGTGTTCGGCCAGTGCCGTTTTGCCAGTGCCGGGTGCGCCATGGAAACACAGTGTGCCGTGACCACGCCGCTGCAACGCTTGAATGACCCGGGGCAACTCAAAACGTGACTCGGTGTTGAGCAGTGAAAGGTCGTATTCCGTGACCACGATGCGGGCGCCACGCTCAGGCTTGGCAGCGCCAAGCGCCTTGTCGGCGTTGCTCAGCTGGCGCTCGATCAGCGCCTCAAAGCTGGCCGGGTCGGTTGTATCGGACTGCGCCAGGCGGGCAAATCGAACCGCCGTGCGAATCTGGGCTGGCGTGAGCGACCGGCGCTCGGCGAGTTTGGCTGAAAACCCTTCGCTCACCACGGCGCCTGCCAAGGCTCGTGTCACCAGGCCCTCACGGGCGCCAGGCGGCGGGCTCTTGAGCAACAGGTGGTACTGAAACCGCCTGCGAAAGGCCGGGTCGATTTGCTCGATGCGGTTGGTGACCCACATCACGGGCACGGGGTTGGTCTCCAGGATCTGGTTGACCCAGGCTTTGCCGCTGACGCTGCCGCTGGCACCCGTTGAAGAAGCATCACTGCTGTCCAGGCGCGCCATGATCTGCGCGGCTTCTCCGCTGATCGGCGGGAACACGTCTTCCACCTCGTCAAAGAGCAGCGCCACATCGGGGCTGCTTTTCAAGAAGACCTGACTGATTTGCAGGCTGCGGTAGCGGTCGCGACCCGACAGGCTGTTGCCGTCGCGGTCGGCGTTTTCCACTTCATACAAATTCAGTCCAGCGGCGGCGGCACAGACCTTGGCCAATTCGGTCTTGCCGGTGCCAGGAGGGCCGTAGAGCAGCACGTTGACGCCAGGCTCCTTGCGCTGGGTGGCGTTGCGCAGAAGCGTTGTCATCACGCGCACGTCATCCTCCACAAAAGCGAAGTCGCTGGACTGGAGCTCAGACTTGGGAACGGGGCGGGTGAACACCGCCATCAGCTCGCCCGGTGCGCGGTATTCGCGCATCAGCACGGGCGGCAACTGCTCGCTGACCTTCATCAGGTCGGCCAGGTCGGTGATGTTTTGCTCGGAGATCAAGTTCTCCACCATGCCGATGCGCTCCAGGCGCGATCCCGCACGCAAGGCCTCGCCAACGTCACGGGCCTCGACACCGGCTACGGCAGCCAACGCTGCATAGGCTTCCTGGGCGTTGCTGACCTTGAACTCCACCAGCAGACCCCGAAGATCGCGCTGGTAGCGGGCCAGGGTGCCGTAGAGCAGCAAAGCGCGTTCGGCCGGGTTGAGCTGCAGCAAGCCCGCCAGCGAGTCGATGTTCTTTTCAACCAGCGTGTTCTCTTTTTTCAGCCGGCGTCCCAGCCACTCGCAGGTGGTGGCCAGAACGGTCAGCAGGTCCTTTGGCGCGTCCTTGATGACTTCATCGATGTAGAAAAAGAGAGTGCCTTCTTCGTAGGGCCCACGCCAGGGACCGTACTTGTCCACGAAGGCTTGATCGGACAGGGCTTCGTGCCCTTTCCATTGCGGGTTGCCTTTGCAGCGCTGGGCCAAAAAAGTACGCACCCGGGCCAGCACCGGTGCGGGCCAGACCAAGTGTCTGCCCACCAAGGACAGCAGGCTGTTCCAGTCACGCCGCAGGTTGATGCGCCCCGCCTGGCGCAGCGTGAGCGTGAGCACAAAATGCGAACACAGGGCGTCCATCACCGGAGCTTCGACCAAGCCGGGCGACAGCAAGCAGCGCGATTCGGCAAGGGCTCTGGCCATGGGGGTCCTTCAGCTCAGGCGCGGTCAGGGTGCAACCGGGCCGGTCCGGGGTTGATCTTGGCCTAGCACGGGCCTCTCGACAAGCCCCGCCCATCTGCCCGCCCATCTGCAGCGGCGTGGCTCGTCAGTGCAGCACCACCGGCTGTTGCGCCAGCACCGTGAAGCCGGCGATGAACGCATCCAGGTCCTCCTCACGAGGGCCTTGCCGCACCAGTGCCTCAACGCCGCGCTGGAAGGATTCGGCGACAGCCCCTTGCAAATAAATCTCCTTGCCTGCCAGCTTGTCGACGATTTCAAAGCCACGGGGCGTGGCCGCGTCGACATTGGCATCGCTGCCGGTCAAAAACTGAACGACGACAAAGCTGTCCGAGTTGTAAAGCATCTGCATGGCGTGGGCCTCCTGGTGTTGGAGTTGGGGTGGTTGACCCCTCATTTCAAGTTGCGCAGACGAAACTCTGTACCCACGCCGGTGGCGCGCACCATCAAAAAGGCTTGCACAGGCAGGTGGTGACGGGTCGGATCCAGCCAGACCTGCACCAGGGTGTCGTAAGGCCGTCGAGGCTCGCGAACCAAGTGGATGGTGTTTTCGACCCGCCCCAGCGGCAACTCCACTGCGGCACGTTCTTGGACGGTGAAGGTCCACACATCGGCGTCGCCGCGCGTGCCCACCACCCAGATCAACACCTGAGACTGCGCATGTGCCAGACCTGGGTTGGCGGCCATCACGGCCGCCAGTTGCACCATCCAGCTCAGGCGGTCTTGTCCGCCGGGCACCAAGGGGTATTCGATCTGTGGCCCGCTGAAGGTGACACGACCCGCGTCGCGCTGAAAATTGACGGCGCGCACATCACGGCCGCGTCGACTTTCGGTGTGGCGCAGCGGCGCCAGTCCGGTGTGGTCCAGGCCGCCCACGCTGGTCCAGGACAGCTGTGGGGCATCCTTCGCGTGTCCCTGCATCGTCAAGTGGTAGTGGGCGCCCGATGGCTGCCAGTCCAGCTCGGCGCGACCGCTGGCCGCGCCACGGCGCAGGTCAAAGACCAGGGTCTGGGCAGGTGGCAGCCGGGTTTCGTAGACCGGGACGTTTTGGCCACCTGGGTCTGCGGCGGGCTCGACCAGCAACTCAGGCTCAGGCGCGGGCGGCGCGGCTGTGATCGGACCTGCGGACCGGGTCGGTGTCGTCGGTGGTGAAATGGCTGGCCCCAACGGCCGTGCAGTCGTTGTCGCCTGCGCTGCATCCGGCGTTTCGGTGGGCAGCCGCCCACCTGCGCTGCTGCGTTCTCGCCCCATGGAGCCGCCGTTGTCAGCGCCCGCTTGCGCCACCAGCAAAGGGGCGTTGGGCAGAGCGCTTGGCGCAGCCTCGCTCACAGGGGGCGGCGGGAGTAAGGTTTTGCTGTCAGCGGCGGAGCTTCGTACCCGGTGGCGCACCTGCACGACCCGGGGCGGCTCGGCGCGCCATCCCGGCCCCGCTTTTTTGGGCAAGGAACCGAGCAACCAAATGTGCAGCAGCAGCACCGCCGCCACCAACGCCCAGGCGGATCGAGCGCGGGATGGCGGCGCCCATCTACTCCAGGCAGGGGGTAAAAAGCGGGCTGCGGTCACCCCACAATAGTGCCACCTCACTCTCAGCCCGTCGCGGTTCTCCGCGGCCTGTTCTCGAATGAAGCTTGCGACGCTCAAAGACGGATCGCGCGACGGCCAGCTGGCCGTGGTCTCGCGCGACCTGACCACCGCCCACTTTGCAACGGGCATGGCCACCACCCTGCAGCAGGTGCTGGACGACTGGAACTTTGTATCGCCGCAGCTGGAAGACCTCTACGCCACCCTCAACGCTGGCAAAGCCCGTCACGCCTTTGCGTTTGACCCGCGGCATTGCATGGCGCCCTTGCCGCGAGCGCATCAATGGGCAGACGGCTCGGCCTACCTCAACCACGTGGAGCTGGTGCGCAAGGCGCGGGGCGCGGAAGTGCCGGCCAGTTTTTACCAAGACCCGTTGATGTACCAAGGCGGCAGCGACGACTTCCTGGGCCCCTGCGACGACGCGGTGTTTGCCAACGTCGACTGGGGCATCGACTTTGAATCCGAAGTGGCAGTGATCACCGGCGACGTGGACCTGGGTGCCACGCCGCACAGCGCTGTGGAAGCCGTGCGCTTGCTGATGCTGGTCAACGACTGGAGCCTGCGCAACCTGATCCCAGCCGAATTGGCCAAGGGCTTTGGCTTTTTGCAAAGCAAGCCGTCCACCGCTTTCAGCCCGCTGGCCGTGACCCCCGACGAACTGGGCGGTGCCTGGCAGGGCGGGCGTGTCCACCTGCCGCTGCAAAGTGTGTGGAACGGCAGGCGGGTGGGCTTGACCGACGCCGGCCCGGAGATGACCTTTCACTTCGGCGAACTGATCGCCCATGTCGCCAAGACCCGGCGCCTGCGCGCCGGCAGCATTGTGGGCAGTGGCACGGTCAGCAACAAGGACTGGGCTAAAGGCTACTCTTGTGTGGCCGAAAAACGTGCCATCGAAACCATCGAGAGCGGTGCGCCGCAAACCGCCTTCATGCAGTTTGGCGACACCATCCGCATCGAGATGCAGGACGCAGCAGGTCAAAGCATTTTTGGCGCCATCGACCAACGGGTGACTGCGCCGCCGCCGGGCGCTTGAGCGAGGCCCAGCGCATGGCTGAACTTCCAGGCTGGCTCAAACACGGCACGATCTGGCTGCTGCTCGGGCTGGGTCTGGCCCTGGGTGTGCAGGCCTGGCAAAGCCAGCAGCAGGCAACCCGTTTTGTGCTGGATGGGCAAAACGTCGAGATCCGCCGCAGCCCGGATGGGCACTACCACTGGAAAGGCCGCATCGGGCGCCGCGAGGTGGAGTTCCTGGTCGACACGGGCGCCACGGGTACAGCGATCCCCATGGCCCTGGCGCGCGAACTGGGGCTCACGGTGGTGGGCAGCATGCAGTCCAACACCGCCGGTGGTCTGGTCAACGGTCAGGTGGTGGTGGGTGATTTGGTGTT
>JAYVSX010000060.1:0-13944 GCA_043774975.1 Rubrivivax sp. | reverse complement strand
CCGCCCAGGCCAAATTGCATGGGGCCGGGCAGTTGGCTGGTGTCCAGGCGGTAGCTGAACTCCAGGTAGAAGCCTTTGTCACCGTCCACCTGGGCCAGGTCGACCAGCTTCCAGCCGCCGCTGCGCGACAGCACCGACATGGCTTCGGTCAAGGAACCAAAACTCTGGCTCAAACCGCCCAGGCTGACCCGCCAGATGCCCGTTAGCGGCTGAAAGGCCAGCCGCCATGACCGGGACAGGCGGGCCACCCGTTCGTCACGCCAGTACCAGCGGCTGCGAAACAGCTGCGCCTCGGCCACGAAGTACAGCGGCACGCCCCGGCGCAAGGCGTCTTCAACACTCTTGGGCAAGGTGACGCGGGCGGCAAAGTCCAGCGTCACGGCGCCTTCGGCCCGGCTGGTTTGCAGGCTGACCAGCTCGATGCCTTGGGCCTGCGCTGCGGGTGCCCAGCCTGCGGCCAGCACGACCAGCACCACCAGCAGCGCCGTCAGGCCCTGCAGGATGTGACGTCGGACCCCATAGGCTGGATTGAACAAAAGGCAGGGCTCTAAGGTTTGTGGAGCAGGGCGTAGAAAAACCCGTCCTGCAGCGGCACGCCACGGGTCGGGTCCCCATGCGCCGCATTGTCGCGGCTGGGTAGCAGGTGGCCGGGGGAAGCCGGGTCCAGCCTGCAGGCATTGGCCCCCAGGCGTTGCATAAATGCGTCGATCTGGTGTTGCCCTTCGGCCTTGAAGATCGAACAGGTGGCGTACAGCAGCTGGCCGCCCGGCGCCACCAGGGGCCACAGGGCGTCGAGCAGATCCGCCTGGATGCGGGCCAGTGCCAGGATGTCGTCGGCCCGGCGCAGCCAGCGCACGTCGGGGTGGCGGCGCACGATGCCGCTGGCGGTGCAGGGCGCGTCCAGCAGCACGGCATCAAACAGGCGGCCGTCCCACCAAGTTGGGGGTTGACGGGCGTCGGCGGCCTTCAGTTCGATGCGGCTGGTGCTGGTGCTGGCGCTGGGGCTGGTGCTGGGGAATTGCAGGCGGTTCAGCGTTTCTTGCACACGCGCCAGGCGCAGCGGGTCGCTGTCCAGGGCCAGCAAGTCCAGGTCGGCCAGTTCCAGCAGATGGGCGGTTTTGCCACCGGGCGCGGCGCAGGCGTCCAGCACGCGGGCGCCGGGTTTCAGGCCGTCTTTCAGCAGCAGGTGGGCGGCGCGCTGCGCGGCCGCGTCCTGAACCGAGACTTCGCCTTCGGCAAAGCCAGGCAATTGCTGGACCGGGCAGGGCTGCGCCAGCACCACGGCCTGGCCACCCAGGCCGGGGTCATCGACCGCGCTGGCCACACGGCCCAAGCCGGCCAGCCGCTGCACATAGCCTTGGCCGGTGCCGCGCCGCGCATTGACGCGCAGTGTCATCGGCGGGCGCAGGTTGGCGCTGGTGAGCAGTGTTTGCCAGTCTTGCGGCCAATCCCGTTTGAGCTTTTCGATCCACCACAGCGGGTGGTTGTAGGCCCCCATTGGCGAGTGGCGCACGCTTTGCACCAGGCTGTCTTGCTCGCGCAAAAAACGCCGCAACACGGCGTTGATGAAGCCGGCGGCAGCCGGGGTGCGCTGGCGGGCGGCGCTGACGGCTTGGTCCACCAGCGTGTGGCTGGCGTAGGGCGCGGGTTCGCCGGGCCACAACAAGGCCAAGGCGGTGACCAACAGCGCGTCCACCTGGGGCGGGGGCGTCTTCGGCGCCAGCAGCGCGCGGGCTTCGGTGGCGCTGCCCAGCCAGCGCAGGCTGTGAAAGCTGAGCGCTTGCACGCCCGGGCGCAGGTCGGCCGGCACCCGCGCGATCACGTCGGTCAGGGACTTGCCACCGCGCACGGCTTGTACCGCGTCGGCGGTCTGGTTGAGCAGCCGGGCCAGGGGCGCAGAAGTGCCTGGGTGGTTGGTTTGATCCGCCGTCATGGCTTCAGTCTAGTGCCGCTGCGCGTCGAAATTGCCGGGCTACCGCACAATACAAATCCGCCCATTGAACTTCAGACGCATGGCACGCACCGGCTCCAACCTCACCGACAGCAACGCGCGAATTTTCCGCAGTGAAGAAGAGCTGGCCAGCCTGCCAGCGTCCGAGCGCATCCGCTACCGGCTGGTCAGCGCGCAGAAGCGTTTCCACGCCAACGACAACATCTCGGCTTTTGTGCGCGAGGGCGAGTTGGTGGAACTGAAGGCCGAGGTGCAGGCCAAGCTGCAAGAGGTGCTGCAGGCGCTGGTGATCGACACCGAGAGCGACCACAACACCAACGAAACGGCCAAGCGGGTGGCCAAGATGTACATCGAAGAGGTTTTCCGCGGCCGCTATGTGCCGATGCCCGCGGTCACCGAGTTTCCCAACGTCGAGCGGCTCAACGAGCTGATGATCGTCGGCCCGATCACCGTGCGCAGCGCTTGCAGCCACCACATGTGCCCGATCTTTGGCAAGGTGTGGATCGGCATCCTGCCCAACGAGCACAGCAACCTGATCGGCCTGAGCAAGTACGCACGCATTGCCGACTGGGTGATGAGCCGGCCGCAAATTCAGGAAGAGGCGGTCACCATGCTGGCCAATGAACTGCAGCAACGGGTGCGACCTGATGGCCTGGCCATCGTGATGGAAGCCGACCACTTCTGCATGCACTGGCGCGGCGTGAAAGACACACAAACCGCGATGGTCAACAGCGTCATGCGCGGGGCTTTCCTGAAAGACGCCAACCTGCGCCGCGAATTCCTGTCGCTGCTGCCCCGCAAGAACTCCTGAGGATCACAAACCATGTTGGTCAGATTGTTGTACGCCAGCCGCGCCGTGGAAACGGTCAACCCCGATGAGCTGTTGGCGATCTTGCGTCAAAGCAAAGCCAACAACCCCAGTCAAGGCATCACCGGGGTGCTGTGCTTTTGTCTCCAAGAGCGCATCTTCTTGCAGGTGCTGGAAGGTGGCCGAAGCGCCGTCAACCAGCTCTACAACCGCATCGCCAAGGATCCGCGGCACACCGATGTCGAAGTGCTCAGCTACGAAGAGATTGGTGAGCGCCGCTTTGCCGCCTGGACCATGGGCCAGGTCAACATGGCCACGCTCAACCCGGGTCTGGTGTTGAAGTATTCGGAGCGCTCGGCGCTGGACCCGTATGCCGTGTCGGGCCGGGCCTCGCTGTCGCTGTTTGAAGAGCTGATGGCGACGGCTTCGGTGGTGTCCTAGCCTGTCGGTCTTGGGCCTTGGCTGCCCATGGCTGAGGCGTGCTCGGGTATCTGACTGCGGACTGCGGACTGCGGAGTTCCCTCGGCGCCATGGTTTACCCGCATTTGTGAGTGCAGTCGTTGTCTATATATTTGTTGTTGCTTATATCCAGATGCAACAAACGCCGTGTCTGCTGAATTTGAACAGCCCCATGCACCCGGGCGATTGATCAAGGCGCCCGAGAACTTCATTCGGGCCGATGGCGTGCGCACCGTCTTCAGCCAGGCCAAGGCCGGGCGGCGCGATTTCATTCGCCAGGCCTTCGCGGGTGCCATCGCCGCAAGCGGGTCAACCGTTGCGCTGTCACAGGCCAACCCGGTGCCCACCGAAGGTGGCGACGCCAACATCCTGAATCTGCCGCCGCACAGCACGGGCTTGGGCCAGGGCGTGGCCACCGACGGTTACGGCGCGCCCAGCAAGTTTGAGAAAAACGTGCAGCGCCGCCAAAGCCCGGGCCTGACACAGACCACCCAGTCGTCGGTTTCGTTTGCGCCTTTGCAAAGCCTGTTTGGCATCGTCACTCCCAGCGGCCTGCACTTTGAGCGCCACCACCAGGGCTGGTGGGATGTCGATCCGTCCAAGCACCGGCTGATGATCAACGGCAGCGACCAGCGCTTGCTCCAGAAGCCCTTGGTCTTCACCCTGGACGAGTTGATGCGCTTGCCGATGGTGAGCCGCTTCCACTTCATTGAATGCGGTGCCAACACCGGCATGGAGTGGGGCAACGTGGCCGTGCCGACCTGCCAGTACAGCCACGGCATGATCAGTTGCAGTGAGTTCACGGGCGTGCCCTTGAAGCTGCTGCTGGACATGGCGGGGGCCGACACCAAGCGCGGCCGCTTTGTCTTGGCCGAAGGCGCCGACGGCTCCAGCATGACGCGCACCATCCCGATGGAGATGATCGAGTCGGGCGAGGTCATCGTGGCCTATGGCCAAAACGGCGAAATGCTGCGGCCGGAAAACGGCTACCCGTTGCGCTTGGTGGTGCCCGGTGTGCAAGGCGTGAGCTGGGTCAAGTACCTGCGCCGCATCGAGGTGGGTGACCAGCCCTATGCCAGCAAGGACGAGGCCATCCACTACATCGACCTGATGCCCGATGGCCGCCACCGCCAGTACAGCAGCATCCAGGAATGCAAGAGCGTGATCACCACGCCGAGCGGTGGCCAAGTGCTGCTCGACAAGGGCTTTTACACCGTGAGCGGCCTGGCCTGGAGTGGGCGCGGCAAGGTCAAGCGGGTGGACGTGTCGGCCGACGGTGGGCGCAGCTGGAAGCCGGCGCAGCTGCAAGGCCCGGTGATGGACAAATGCCTGACCCGGTTCACGCTGCCTTGGGTGTGGGACGGACAAGCGGCCTTGCTGCAAAGCCGAGCCACGGATGACACAGGTTATGTGCAACCCACCTATCGGCAGGTGCGCGCGGTGCGCGGCACGCGGTCGATCTATCACAACAACTCGATTCAAACCTGGCTGGTTCAGGCCGGTGGGGAGGTGAAGAATGTTCAGCTCTCCTGAGGAAACGCACGGCCGCTCCGAAGATTCCTCATCCCCATCGAGGGGCCTGACGCAAAGCGGCAGGTCTGGGGGCGGCCTTCAGTTGACACGGGCCTGGGTGCGGGTGGCCGCAGGCTGTGTCTGGTTGAGTGTCAGCGCCAGCGCATGGGCGCAAAGCCCGGCTTATCCCGGCATTGGCCGCGCTGCCACGCCCCAGGAGGTGAAGGCCTGGGACATCGACGTGCGGCCCGACTTCAAGGGCTTGCCCAGCGGCTCGGGCACGGTGTCCAAGGGCCAGGAGGTGTGGGAAGCCAAGTGCGCCTCTTGCCATGGTGTGTTTGGTGAAAGCAACGAGGTCTTCACGCCGCTGGTGGGGGGCACGACCCAAGCCGATGTGAAGACCGGCCGCGTGGCCCGGCTCACCGACGCCGCATTCCCTGGCCGCACCACGCTGATGAAGCTGCCCACGCTGAGCACGCTGTGGGACTACATCCACCGCGCCATGCCCTGGAACGCGCCCAAGACCTTGACGCCCGATGAGGTTTACGCCGTCACCGCCTTCATGCTCAACCTGGGTGGCGTGGTGCCCGACAACTTCACGCTGAGCGACCGCAACATGGTGCAGACGCAGGCCCTGCTGCCCAACCGCCATGGCATGAGCACCGACCATGGCCTGTGGCCAGGGCGCAGCCTGGGCAACGGCGGCAAGCCTGACGTGAAGGCCGTGGCCTGCATGAAAGACTGCGCCACCGAGTCCACCGTGGCGTCTTTCCTGCCCGACTTTGCGCGCAACGCGCACGGCAACCTGGCCGAGCAGAACCGCTTGGTGGGGGCGCAGCGCGGCGCCGACACCAGCCGCGTGCCAGGTGTCGCGGCGGCTGGCGCCACGGTGCCGGCCGCAGCCATGGCACCCTCACCCTCACCCGCGCCCGCACCCGACGCCAAGGCCGCCGCCGCGTTGACCTTAGCCCGCAAGCACAACTGCCTGACCTGCCATGGCCTGGACAACAAGGTGGTGGGCCCGGGGCTGAAAGACGTGGCCAAAAAGTACGCGGGCCGCGCCGATGCCTTGGCCTATTTGGCGCAAAAAATTCAGCGCGGCAGCGCGGGTGTCTGGGGCCCGATTCCCATGCCAGCACAAACCCTGAACGCAGAAGACACCCAAGCCATCGCACAATGGTTGGCTGACGGTGCCAAGAAGTAGTTCAGCAGCCTGAACCGTGATCCGTCTTTTAGGAGAAATCGAGATGCAAACCCGTCGAGAAGTATTGACCACCAGCGCCAAGGTCGCTGGCCTTTTGGCCGGTGCCGGGCTGCTGCCTGCTGCGGCCCACGCCGCCTGGAGCCAGGCCGCTTTTGACGCCAAGACCCTGGCCGAAGCGGCCAAGGCCTTGGGCGGTGGAGCCCCTGCAGAAAGCAAGGACGTCACCATCACCGGCCCCGACATCGCCGAAAACGGCGCTGTGGTACCGGTGGGCTGCAGCACCACGCTGGCAGGCGTCAAGCGCTTGGCGCTGATGGTGGAAAAGAACCCCAGCGCCTTGGCGGCGGTGTTTGATGTGAGTGACGCTGTCGACGCCAACTTCAACACCCGCGTGAAGATGGGCCAGTCGTCCAACGTCTTTGCGGTGGCCCTCATGGCCGATGGCCGTGTGCTTTACGCCGCCAAGGAAATCAAAGTCACCCTCGGCGGCTGCGGCGGCTGAACCCCTTCAAGGAGAACGAACATGGCAGATCCGATGCGCATTCGCGCCCAAGTCGCCGGTGACAAAGCCACCGTGCGTGTGCTGATGAGCCACGAGATGGAAACCGGCCAACGCAAGGACTCGGCGGGCAAAACCATTCCCGCCTGGTTCATCCAGGAAATCACCGCCGCCCACAATGGCAAGCCCGTGCTCAGCGCGCAGTGGGGCCCATCGGTGGCCAAGAACCCTTTCATGCAGTTTTCAGTGAAGGGCGCCAAGGCCGGCGACAAGATCACGGTCAACTGGGTCGACAACAAGGGCGACAAGCGCACCGACGAAGCCACCGTGTCTTGAACCGACGTGATTCAACAAAAAGAAACGGCTACCCGATGAAGCACAGTTACCTGTCCCTGTTCACGCTGGCGCTGGCCAGTGTCTTGGTTGCGGCCGGCCCGGTCTGGGCGCAAGGCAAGAGCGCCGCCGAAGGCATTGCCGAGTACCGCAAGATGCTGGAAGACGGCAACCCGGCCGACTTGTTCGAAGCCAAGGGTGAAAACTTGTGGAAGACCAAGCGTGGTCCTAAGGGCGCGTCGCTTGAAAAGTGCGACCTGGGCAAGGGGCCGGGCGTCGTCAAGGGTACCTTTGTTGAACTGCCGCGCTACTTTGCCGATACCGGCAAGATGCAAGACCTGGAATCTCGCTTGGTCACCTGCATGGAGACCTTGCAGGGTTTCGACGGTGCCGAGATTGCCAAGACCGCCTTCGGTCGTGGTGAGCAAAACAACGTCACCGCCTTGGCCACCTGGGTGGCGGCAGAGTCGCGCGGCTTGCGCTTCAACCTGCCGCAAGGCCACGCTGAAGAAAAGAAAAGCTACGAAATTGGCAAACGCGTGTTCTTCTACCGTGGGGGGCCGATGGACTTCTCCTGCGCCGGTTGCCACAGCGTGGAAGGCCAGCGCATTCGCCTGCAAGACCTGCCCGTCCTGACCAAGAACCCGGGCGACGGCGTGGGCTTTGCCGCCTGGCCTGCTTACCGGGTGAGCAATGGCCAGATGTGGAGCATGCAGCTGCGCCTGAACGACTGCTTCCGCCAGCAACGCTTCCCGTTCCCGGGCTTTGGCTCTGAAGTCACCGTGGCCTTGGGCACCTACATGGGCGTCAATGCCAAGGGTGCGATGTCCATCGCGCCAGCCATCAAGCGTTGAAGCCCAGGAGCAAGCCCACCATGAACAAGAAGATCACTCTGCTGGCCCTGGCCGCCGCTGCCCTGGCGGCTACCGCCTGTTCGACGCTGCCTTCGGGCGCGGCGCTGGACGCACAAACCGCTGCCTTGATGAAGGCCGCGTTTCGCGACGAAGGCATCGCCAAGGTCGACCGGGTCAACCAGGACCTGGGCCAATCGGCCTGCTCTAGCGACAAACCACCTTCTGACGCCGTGGCCGACCAGATCATGGCGCAGGCCAAGGACAGCGTGAAATGGCCCGCCAACGGCCAGTACCTGGGTGACTGGCGCGAAGGCGAAAGGATCGCGCAAAGCGGGCGCGGCATGACCTGGACCGACGCCTCTGCGGCCACCAGCGCCAACGGCGGCAGCTGCTACAACTGCCACCAGATCGGCAAAGCCGAAATCAGCTACGGCACCATCGGCCCCAGTCTGTACAACTACGGCAAGAACCGCGGCATTCGCGACGTGATGGCGCCCACGGCCCAGCCCATCATCGAGTACACCTGGACCAAGATCTACAACAGCAAGGCCTACAGCGCCTGCTCCAACATGCCCCGCTTTGGTCATGCGAAGTTGCTGGACGACAAGCAGATTGCGCATGTGATGTCGCTGCTGCTGGACCCCAAGTCACCGGTCAACCAGTAAGCGCAACTCTCACCCTTTGCAGCAGCCCGGCCCGCCCGGGTTTTTTCTGCGATCAAACATAAGCGGCCACTTATCATGACCTTGAGCAAGCGCGATTTCCTGCAGGTGCTGACGGCGGCTTCGGTGGCCGGCATGGGCCTCACCCGCTATGCCGACGCCGACGCCGCCACGGCTGAAAAGGGCCTCTATGACCTGCCACCGCTGGGCACCGGCGCGGGCTTTGTCAGCTTTCTGCACATGACCGACTGCCACGCGCAGCTGCTACCCATTCACTTCCGCGAGCCCAGTGTCAACCTGGGGTTGGCGGGCATGCAGGGCCAACTGCCGCATCTGGTGGGTGAGCACCTGCTGAGACAGGCGGGCATCCGCCCGGGCACCGCGCTGTCGCATGCCTTCACCTACATCGACTTTGAGCGGGCGGCGCGCCGCTACGGCAAGGTGGGGGGGTTTGCCCACCTGGCCACGCTGGTCAAGCGCCTGAAAGCCAGCCGCCCCGGCGCGCTGCTGCTGGACGGCGGTGACACCTGGCAAGGCAGCGCCACCAGCCTGTGGACCAACGCGCAGGACATGGTCGACGCCTGCAAGGCGCTGACGGTGGACGTGATGACCGGCCACTGGGAATTCACCTACGGCATGCAGCGGGTGAAGGAAATCGTCGAGAAGGACTTTGCCGGTGGGGGCAGTGGCATTGGCAGCGGCGCAGCTTCGCACCGCGTGGACTTCATCGCCCAGAACATCAAGACCAGCGACTTCGGTGACCCGGTCTTCAAGCCCTATGTGATGAAAGAGATGAACGGCGTCAAGGTGGCCATCGTCGGCCAGGCCTTCCCCTACACGCCGATCGCCAACCCGCGCTACATGGTGGCCGATTGGGAGTTCGGCATCCAGGACGCCAACATGCAGAAGGTGGTGGACGAAGCCCGCGCCCAGGGTGCAAAAGTGGTGGTCTTGCTTTCGCACAACGGCATGGACGTGGACCTGAAATTGGCCAGCCGCGTGCGTGGCATTGACGCCATTTTTGGCGGCCACACCCACGACGGCGTGCCGCTGGCGGTGCCGGTGCAAAACGCCGGTGGCACCACACTGGTCACCAACGCCGGCAGCAACAGCAAGTTCCTGGGCGTGATGGACCTGCAAGTCAAGGACGGCAAGGTCAGCCAGCACCGCTACCGGCTGCTGCCCATCTTCAGCAACATGCTCAAGCCCGACCCCGACATGCAGGCGCTGATCACCAAGGTGCGCGCGCCGTTTGAGGCCAAGCTGTCTGAAAAGCTGGCCGTCACCGACGGCTTGCTGTACCGCCGAGGCAACTTCAACGGCAGCTGGGACCAACTGCTGTGCGACGCCTTGATGGACGTGCAAGGCGCGCAGATCGCCTTCAGCCCCGGCTTTCGCTGGGGCACCAGCCTGTTGCCCGGCCAGGTCATCACGCGCGAGCTGATGATGGACCAGGTGGCGGTCACCTACCCCTATGCCACGGTCACCGACATGAGCGGCGAAACCATCAAGACGATCCTGGAAGACGTGGCCGACAACCTTTTCAACCCCGACCCCTACTACCAGCAGGGCGGCGACATGGTGCGTGTGGGTGGCCTGCAGTACAGCCTGGCGCCGGCTGAGAAAATGGGCTCGCGCATCAGCGACATGCAGCTGCGCGGCAAGCCCATCGAAGCCGGCAAGACCTACAAGGTGGCCGGCTGGGCCCCGGTGGCCGAAGAAGCCAGCAAGGCGGGCAACAAGCCGGTGTGGGATGTGCTGGAGAGCTGGCTCAAAAGCCAGCCCGGTGGCCGCGTGAGCGCGCGCCAGATCAATACCCCGCGCCTGTTGGGTGTGCAGAGCAACCCGGGCCTGGCGTAGGCTAGCGCCTTTGCCGCAAACCAAGGAGACCGACCCATGAGCATTCAACGTTTCATCGCCGCCGCGCTGCTGGCCGTCGCCAGCTTCAGTACGTTGGCGCAGGACGCCGTCGTCTATCACATCGACGACATGTCGTTGCAGGCCTTGAAGGGCCTGCGCAACATCCGCAACCACCTGGACGTGGACCCCAAGGCCAAGATCACGGTGGTCACCCATGCGCTGGGCGTCGACTTTTTGCTCGAGGGGCAAAAGGACGTCAACGGCAGTGCCTTTGCAGGCCCCGTATCGGCCCTGGTGGCGCGTGGCGTGAAGTTTGAAATCTGCGAGATCACGCTGCGCAACCGCAACCTGAAAAGAGAGCAGTTCATTCAGGAGGCCGAGTTCACGCCCAGTGGCGTGGTGCGCATCGCCAAGATGCAACACGCGGGCTCGGCCTACATCAAGCCTTAGCCAAGGCCGCCGCGCCGTGGGCTGGCAGGGAGCAATCGACACCTGGGCCAGCCTGGCACCCTGGCGCCACCGGCCTGGTCCATCAACACAGGATTCATCGAATGAAATTCTGGCGCGCGCTGGGCGTGGTGATGACCCTGGCCGGAGCTGCGGGCTGGGGCGCCGCCGCAGCGGCCGACCTCAGGCGGGCCGAAGAAATCGTTCAGGGCAAGTGTTTCATTTGCCACGGCGCCGAGGGTGAAAGTTCGAGCCCGGTCTTTCCGCGGCTGGCCGGTCAAAACGCAGCCTACCTGGCGCGCCAGTTGGCCGACTACCAGAGCGGCCGTCGCAAGAGCAGCGCCATGCAGCCCATGGTGGAAGACCTGTCGCCAGCCGACTTTGCCGCTTTAGGCCAATACTTCGAAACGCGCACGGTGTTTTTCCACCCGGTGGACGACACCGAATTGGCCCAGATGGGGCGCTTCATCTACCTGCGCGGCAACCCCTTTTCCGGCCTGCCATCTTGCGCCAGCTGCCACGGTGCGGGCGGCCAAGGCACCGCCTTGTTGCCGCGCTTGGCCGGGCAGCACGCCCAGTACACCGAGCGCCAGCTCAAGGCCTTCAACCAGCGTGAGCGCACCAACGACAACGCGGTGATGCACAGCGTGGCGGTCAAGTTGACCGAGCTGGAGCTGAAGGCCGTAGCCAGCTACATCAGTGGTTTGAAGTAGCTGCGGCCAGAGCGCCTTCGCTCAAGCGGGTGGCTCCCAGGCCGGCCGGGCTCAAGCGGTCTTGCCGAGTCTGCATCAAGCGGCTTTGCCGAGCCTTTGCCCAGCGGCTTTGCCGATTTTTCAGCGCGGCAAGACGCGCGACGCCAGTGGCTTGGCAACGTAGTCCGGCAAGAAGCGGCAGTCGGCCGGCTGCGCAGCGCGCAGTTCGCGGCAACGCGCAGCGATTCCCGTGGGGCTGGGTTTCTGACCCTTTTCCACCCAGTTGAGCAGCGCTTCAAACAGCGGCGGGTACATCGCGTCGCCCCAGTAGCTGTGTTCGCTGGAATCGACAAAGGTCTGCACCAGGTGGTTGCCATTGCCGGCGGCCACCATGCGCTGGCGCAGTGTGTCGCCGCCCTCGACGAACACGGTGGCATCGCCAATGCCATGCGCGGTGAGCACGGGCACGGCAAAGCGGCCGCGGTTGTCGGTGTCGGCGGCAAAGCGCGCCACGGCGGCCGGGTCGGCCTTGAAGCGCGGCACGCCGGCGTTCAGCGCTGCATCGTCGGCAGAGCCGACATAGCGCACGCCTTGGTTGCCAAAGGGGCTGACGCCGCCGTTCTTGATGGTGATGTCGCGGAACGTGAAGGTTGCGTAGTTGATGTGGCCGGCCACCGAGCTTTCGGGAATCTTCAGCACCGTGGCAATGGTCTTGAGTTTTTGCGCCTGCTCGGGCGTGCGCTGGGCGGCCGGTTTGCCCGTACCCAAACATTCGGTGGCGCGTTGGGCCACGTCGGCATTGCTCAGCTTGTTGTCGGACGGCAGGCCCATCGGCAGCGGATAGGCCGCCTCGTCGGGCCGCGGGTGGTTGTTGCACAGGTACTGGTAGATGGCACGCAGGTCGACCCGGAAGTCATAGGTCGCCGGGCCAGCCACCACGGCGCTGGTCAGCAGAATGCCTTCCCAGGACTTGGGGAACATCTCGGCCGCGCGCGTGGCCACCATGCCGCCCCAGGACTGGCCGTGCAGCAGCGTGCGCCGTGGCTTGGCCACGTGGTCCACGAAAATGCGGCGCACACGTTCGGTGTCTTCAGCCGCGGTGGTGACGGCAAAACCACCCTGGCGGAACACCGAGCCGGCCCAGGCATGGCCTTCACTCACGGTGATGGCCCAGCGCTTGATGTCTTCGTCGTTGCGCTTGGGACTGGTGGGCCCCAGCGTGGGGCCGCCGTGGGCGTGCACCACCAGCACGCCGCTCCACTTTGCCGGCATCACGATCAGGTAGTGCGACGAGGCCGAGTCCTGGCCACGCAGGCAGCGGGCCCCGGTGGGCACACCGTCCGGGCAGGCTTGGGCTAGCGGCGGGGCTTCTGGCGTGGCGTTCGGCGCTGCGTTCGGCGGCGCAGGCGGCGGGCTGGCACAGCCGGCCAAAACCAGGATCGAAGCACCCAGCAAAGCCAGGCGGGTACGAGGACGGGTTTGCATGGTCATGGGTGCGCAGGGATTGGGTGGGGGTGGAAACAGCCAAGGCGATCTTAATCAACGGCTGCTGGGCTTAGCGCGCCAGCGCGGCGGTGGCGCTTGGGACTACACGCCAACGCGGCGTTGGCTGATGTCGCGACCGCGTGTTTGGCTTGACATTCACCCATCCCGGACTCGTCCTCTCGAGATCTGGTTTACCGAACTTCGCTGTTGACCCGTCCGCGTTGCGGGCCATGACAGCGTCGCCCAGCAGATGTTTGATTTGCCGCGCCATGCAGAAGGGTCCCATGTTCAACCATCAACCGATATCGACTGCCGATCGCTCCGTTGTTTCGACGACCTCCGCGGCCTTGCCGCGCTGGGGTGCCGTGGCAGCGGTCTGTGTGTCAGCCTGGGCCCTGAGCGCCTGCGGCGGCGGCGCTTACGTTGACTCCGCAGGCAACTTCAACATCGGCGTCACCATCGCCGGTCAATTCATCAGCGACACGCCAGTGGCGTCGGGCGGTGCCTTGGACCTTGTGGTCCGTGCGGGACAGTCCGTGGTCCTGAATGCGGGCGAGCCCGCAGTCTGGACGGTTTACGTTGGGGGCGTGGCAGCCACCGGCGGAGTCCGGGTGTATTACGCAGGCGTCGACATCACGGCCACCACCCTGAGTTCGTCCAGAGTCGCGGTGGACACCTATGCGGCCAACCGGTTGTCGGCACCCGTCCCGATCACGCTGGTGGCAACGGCAACCTATGACTCGGCTCAGGTCGCGACGGTCAATCTTCTGATCACGAACTGACGCGAGTCGGCGGCGCCTGGCCACTGCAAGGGTGTGGCCGCCGCCGTGCTGTGAGAACGCCGCGGTCGACACGAAATGTTCTAGCCGAAAGCACGCCGAAACTGAGCGCGAAACTGAGCTGCGCTTCAGCGGCAGGGCTTCAAGTCAAGGTGGTAAACCAGCGCGCCGCCCGGTGCGGAATCCTTGCTGTCGAGCGACGCCATGGACTCACCCGCGCGCAGGTCGCCGCCCAGACTCAAGGTGATGGCAACGTCCAGCACCGCCGAGGCGCCGCACCCGATGCGCTTCATCTGCCCGGCGCCAATGGTTTCCGAAAACAGGTAGTCGCCCTCGTGCGGGCCTTTGACTTTGCGCTTGAAGACACGCCCCTGCTGGTGGTTGCGTGGCCCTAAAAAA
>JAYVSX010000059.1:0-3238 GCA_043774975.1 Rubrivivax sp. | reverse complement strand
CGTAGGGGTCGCTGTCCTGCTCTTTGGTGTTGAGGAAGAAGCGTTCCTTCAGCTTGGGGTGCAGTCGCACAAAGGTCTCAAACAGCGCATCACGCGAATGCAGTTGCAGCTCTTCTTTGGGCAACGTCGTCAGCGCCTGGCGCAGCACCGGCATGTGCGCCGTGGTGCCCACCGCGCCGACCCAGGAGCCCGCCACGCTGAACATCTTGGAGTTGGCTTCATAACCCGGCGGCAGCCGGGTTTCGCCAAACGTCACCAATGAGTCTGATGCAATGGCGACGGTGCCGCCCTTGCGGGCCACCACCACCGTACTCAAAGCAGCACGCGCCGGAAGTCGGCCAGGATCTGGCCAAAGTAGACGTTGAAGCGCGCTGCTGCAGCACCGTCGATCACCCGGTGATCCCAGCTCAGGCTCAGGGGCAACATCAAGCGCGGCACGAACTGGGTGCCGTCCCAGCGCGGTTCGGTGCTGCTCTTGCACACGCCCATGATGCTGACTTCGGGTGCGTTGATGATGGGCGTGAAGTAACGCCCGCCAATGCCGCCCAGGCTGCTGATGCTGAAACAGCCCCCGCTCATTTCAGCCGGGCTGAGCTTGCCGTCACGCGCCTTCTTCGCCAGTTCGCCCATCTCCGCGCTGATCTGGAAGATGCCCTTTTTGTCGGCGTCCTTGATCACCGGCACCATCAAACCATTGGGCGTGTCGGCGGCAAAGCCGATGTGGAAGTAGCTCTTCAGAACGATCTGGTCGCCGTCGAGCGAAGCGTTGAACTCCGGGAACTTCTTCAGCGCGGCCACGCTGGCCTTGATCAGGAAGGCCAGCATCGTGACCTTGACGCCGCTCTTCTCGTTTTCCTTGTTCAGCTGAACGCGGAAGGCTTCCAGGTCAGTGACGTCGGCGTCGTCGTGGTTGGTGACGTGCGGAATA
The DNA here is from genome assembly GCA_043774975.1 of Rubrivivax sp. Classification (GTDB taxonomy): domain Bacteria; phylum Pseudomonadota; class Gammaproteobacteria; order Burkholderiales; family Burkholderiaceae_C; genus Rubrivivax. Next base: position 2,310 of record JAYVSX010000059.1, on the reverse strand, counting down.
ACCACCCAGTTGCGGTGCAGGTTGGCACCGCTGATCTTCTTGATGCGGCTGAGGTCCTTGCGCTCGACTGGGCCGAACTTGGTGAAGTCCACCTGCGGCCACGGCAGCAGGCCCGGGAAGGCACCGCCACTGGTTGCAGCCGCAGTTGGCGCCTTGGTCTTCTGCGCTTCGGTGCGGGTGTCGCCGGTCATCACGCCCTTGACAAAGCCTTGCACGTCCACCTGGGTGATGCGCCCTTTGGGGCCTGAGCCTTTGACCTCGGCCAGCGGCACACCCAGCTCGCGCGCAAAACGGCGGATCGACGGTGATGCATGAGGCAACTTGCCTTGGGCAGCCGTGGGCTCGTGGGCCGGCAAGGCGGGGCTGGCTGCAGGCGCCGTGGCCGTTGCGGGTGCGGCGCCGGCTGTTGCTGCCGCAGGCACAGCAGCTACAGCAGCCATAGCTGCGGCCGCGACAGGCGTTGCCGCTGCAGCGCCAGCCAGACCCTGCAGCACCGCCACCGGCGAACCCTTCTTGACCTTGTCGCCCACCTTGACCAGCACCTGCGTCACCGTGCCAGCGTGCGAAGACGGGATCTCCATCGACGCCTTGTCGCTTTCCACGGTGATCAGGCTCTGCTCTACCTTGACACTGTCGCCGACCTTCACAAAGACCTCGATCACGGCCACTTCGTCGAAGTCGCCGATGTCGGGCACCACGATGGGCACAGGGCCGGTTGTGGCGGCCACTGCAGCCGGTGCGGCAGGCACAGCGGTTGTAGCAGCGGCCGCTGTAGCCGCTGAGGCCGCTGCCGGCGCGGAAGCAGGTGCTGCTGGCGCAGCGGCGGCCCCAGCGGCGGTCTCCAGCACCAGCACCAGGCTGCCCATCGCCACCTTGTCGCCCAGCTTGACCTTGATTTCCTTGACCACGCCGGCATGCGACGACGGGATTTCCATCGACGCCTTGTCCGACTCCACCGTGAGCAAGCTCTGGTCGGCCGCAATCGTGTCACCGGGCTTGACCATCAGCTCGATGACTTCCACTTCCTTGAAGTCACCGATGTCCGGGACTTTGACTTCAACCAACGCCATGTCTGTCTCCTGCGCTTGTTTGGTTTGTAGGTGTCGCGTCAGGCGACCAACGGGTTGAGCTTGTCGGCGTCGATGCCGTACTTCTTGATCGCCTCCAGCACCTTGGCCGCCGGCACCGTGCCTTCGTCGGCCAAGGCCTTGAGCGAGGCCACCACGATGTAATGGCGGTTGATCTCGAAGTGCTCGCGCAGTTTGCTGCGGAAGTCGCTGCGGCCATAGCCGTCGGTGCCCAGCACGCGGTAACTGCGGCCCTTGGGCATGAAGCCGCGGATCTGGTCGGCGTAGTTTTTCATGTAGTCGGTCGACGCGATCACCGGGCCGGCGTGGGCACCCAGTTGCCGCGCCACAAAAGGCACCCGCGCTTCTGACGTGGGGTGCAGCAGGTTCCAGCGGTCGCAGTCCTGGCCGTCACGAGCCAGTTCGTTGAAGCTGGGGCAGCTCCAGACGTTGGCCGCCACGCCCCACTCGGCTTCCAACAAGGTCCGTGCTGCCATGCTTTCACGCAGGATGGTGCCACTGCCCAGCAGGTTGACGCGTGGGGTCTTCTTGGCCCCCTCTTCCAGCAGGTACATGCCCTTGATGATCTGCTCCTCAGTGCCCGCCTTCAGGCCCGGCATCGGGTAGTTTTCGTTCAGCAGCGTCAGGTAGTAATAGACGTTGTCCTGCGTCTCCACCATGCGCTTCAAGCCGTGGTGCAGGATGATGCCCACCTCGTGCGCGAAGGTCGGGTCGTAGCTGATGCAGTTGGGGATCGTGCCGGCCAGGATGTGGCTGTGGCCGTCCTCATGCTGCAGGCCTTCGCCGTTCAGCGTGGTGCGCCCGCTGGTGCCGCCCAGCAGGAAGCCGCGCGCTTGCATGTCGCCGGCGGCCCAGGCCAGGTCGCCGATGCGCTGGAAGCCGAACATCGAGTAGTGGATGTAGAACGGCACCATGATCCGGTTGTTGGTGCTGTAGGACGTCGCCGCGGCGATCCAGCTGCTCATGCCGCCGGCCTCGTTGATGCCTTCCTGCAGGATCTGGCCGTTCACCATTTCCTTGTAGTACATCACCTGGTCTTTATCGACCGGGGTGTACTTCTGCCCTTCTGGGTTGTAGATGCCGATCTGGCGGAACAGGCCCTCCATGCCGAAGGTGCGCGCCTCGTCGACGAGGATCGGCACCACGCGCGGGCCCAGCGCCGGATCGCGCAGCAGCTGGCTCAGGAAGCGCACATACGCTTGGGTGGTGCTGATCTCGCGGC
>JAYVSX010000058.1:0-5390 GCA_043774975.1 Rubrivivax sp. | reverse complement strand
ACTTCGACTCCTTCCTGACCACCGACCTGGTGGCGCAGGACCCGAGCCGTTTTGCGGTGCTGGACAGCTACGAGCAGGCCCGTTGGCACCGGCCCGACGCCTACGACCATGTGCTGCACGGGCCGGCCCTTCGGCAGGCCATGGCGGGCGGCCGCGTCAGTGCCGTCACGCACGTGCCGACTTGCTTTTATGACCGCGCCTGGCTGGCCGCCGAGGTCTCGCGCAGCCACCCTTTCACGCTGGACTTGCCAAGCCCCTTCTGGGACGTGCCCTTGCACCGCGGTGCGGCCGTGCTGGTGCCGTTGGCCGCCACCGGCCCCGACGTCATCGCCTTGAGCTACCGCGAACGCGCGCTGCCGGTGTTGCAAGACACCCTGGGTCACCTGTTGCCGCAACCGCTGGCCCGCGCCGAGCAGTTGGCAGCTTGGGCCCAACGTTGCCACTGGCAGATGGTGAACTTCCGGGCCCTGAGCCACGGGCTGGCGGGCTTTCGGCCCGCCTTGCTGCTGAGCGACCAGGACGCCGGTCTCAATGGCCCGCTGTTTTCGGTGGCCGACATCCTGGGTGCGCAGATCACGGTGGCGCCGCACTCCGGGCATCCCAGCATGCTGCTGCCACATGCCCGCCGCGTCACCGCCGTTGAACGTGCCGGCTATGGCTGCCAGGCGCGCACCGTGCTGGGCCAGAACGTGGCCATGCGTTCGCTGCGCTACCCGCACCGCGTGGGCCGTCGCGAGCACGGCCCGGTGCGCACGGTGTGTCTGCTGCTCAACAGCATGCAGACCGAGGGACTGAGCTATGTCGACGCCCATGCGCTGGCGGCCTTTCACAAAGCGCTGCAGGCCTTGTGCGAAGGCGCCGGTGTCGAGTTGATCCTGCGCCCCAAGCCGGGCGCGCCTGCGCTGAGCGTGCTGGCCAGCGCCTTGGGCCTGCCGCCGGCACGGTTGGTTCAGCACGTCACGCAGCCCTTGGAACAACTGGCCGAACGTTGCCAGCTGTGCATCGCCTATGGCGAACCCACCACCGGCGTGGCGCCGTTCCTGGACGGTGGCAGCCTGGTGCTGCAAGTCAACGAGCAGCGCTGGCCCACCGACTACACGGTCTGCATGCCGCTGGTGCAAGACGGTGTGATCGCGTTGATGGACCACGCCACCGCGCTGCAGCAGGTGCACAAGCTGCTGGGCGACGCAGCCGCCTTCAGCGCCGAGCGACGGCTGCAGAACCAAGCCTTTGACCAGCGCTGCAGCGCCGCGCACGACCATCTTTTTCCCGCCGCCGACCCTGAAGTCGACCCGATGTCCCTGGAGATCCTCTCATGCTGAACAACAAGTCCGTCCTCGTCACCGGTGGCACCGGTTCTTTTGGCAAGGCCTTTGTACGCACCGTTTTGCAGCGTTACCCGGCGGTCAAGCGGCTGGTGATTTTTTCAAGAGACGAGCTCAAGCAGTTTGAAATGGCCCAGGAGTTTTCGCCACGCGAATTCCCCCAGCTGCGTTTTTTCATTGGCGACGTGCGCGACGCCAGCCGCCTGAAGCGCGCCGTGGAAGGCGTGGACGTGGTGGTCCACGCCGCGGCGCTCAAGCAGGTGCCGGCCGCCGAATACAACCCGTTTGAGTGCATCAAGACCAATGTGCTGGGCGCGCAGAACGTCATTGAGGCCTGCCTGGACAGCCAGGTCCAGCGCGTGGTGGCCTTGTCCACCGACAAAGCTGCGGCGCCAATCAACCTGTACGGCGCCACCAAGCTGTGCAGCGACAAGCTGTTTGTGGCCGCCAACAACATCAAGGGCTCACGTGACCTGCGCTTTTCAGTGGTGCGTTATGGCAACGTGATGGGCAGCCGCGGTTCGGTGATCCCGTTTTTTGTCGAACGCCGCGCCAGCGGTGAACTGCCCATCACCGACCCCCAGATGACGCGCTTCAACATCAGCTTGCAGGACGGCGTGGAGATGGTGCTGTGGAGCATTGAAAACGCCTGGGGCGGCGAGATCCTGGTGCCCAAGATCCCCAGCTACCGCATCACCGACGTGGCCGAGGCCGTGGCCCCGGCCGCTGCCAAGCGCGTGGTCGGCATCCGCCCCGGCGAGAAGCTGCACGAAGAAATGATCACCGCCAGCGACAGCCCCAACACGGTGGACCTGGGCGGCTACTTTGCCATCCTGCCCAGCGGCGGCGAGTACACCGTGGACGACTACTGCGAACGCATGCAGGGCCGCCGCGTGACGCCCGGCTTTTGTTACGACAGTGGCAGCAACAGCGATTTTCTGAGCGTGCTGCAACTGCGCGCGCTGATTGAAAAGCACGTCGATCAGCCCCAGGTCGCGCACCACTGAGCAGCGCCATGACAGGCACGGTGGTGGTGCTGGGGGCCAGCGGCCTGCTGGGGCAGGCGCTGATGCGCCAGCTGGCGTTGCGCGGCCGTGCGGCCGTGGGCTTGTCGCGTCGCAGTGGCGTCGACCTGGCGTCGCTGACGTCGCCGCAGGCCTTGGCGCGTGTTCTGGAACCCTTTGCGCCGCAGCGCGTGATCAACGCCGCGGCCATCACCGACCTGCAACGCTGCGAAGACCAGCCCGCTTTGGCCTGCGCCTTGCACGCCCGGCTGGCGGGCCTGCTGGCGGCCTGGTCGCGCGACACCGGGGTGCCCTGGGTTCAGGTTTCAACCGACCACTACTTCGTGGACAGCCAGAACCGCTTGCACGACGAGAACGCGCCGGTGCTGCTGCTCAACCAGTACGCGCGCAGCAAACATGCGGGCGAGCAGCTGGCGCTGAGCAGCCCGTTGGCGTTGGTGGCACGCACCAACATCGTCGGCCAACGCGGTTGGCCGGGCCAGCCCAGTTTTGCCGAGTGGGTGGTGTCGGCGCTGCAGGCCGAGCAGGCCTTTGCGGCCTACACCGACTCCTGGTCGTCGAGCATGGAGGCCTCGCAGTGCGCGCTGGCCCTGTTGGACCTGTGCGACCTGGGCGTGAGCGGTCTGCTCAACGTGGCCGCCCGGCAATCGTGCAGCAAACTGGACTTCATTCGATCGCTGGCGCAGGCCCTGGGCCTGAGCAGCCAACATGCCCAGCCGCAGCCGCGCCCACGCGGCGGTTTGCCACGTGCCAACGCCCTGGGGCTGGACGTGCGCCGGGCCGAGGGGTTGTTGGGCCGCCATTTACCCACCACCGAAGAAGTGGCCTCGACGTTGGCCATCGTTTTCAAGGAGCACGAACATGTCCCCGCTTGAGCCTGTGCGCATTGGTCAACGTGTGCTGGCGCTGGACCAGCCCAGCTACTTCATTGCCGACATCGCCGCCAACCACGACGGCGACTTGCCGCGTGCCAAGGCCCTGATCTGGCAAGCCGCCCGCGCCGGTGCCGATTGCGCCAAGTTTCAGCACTTCAAAGCCGACAAGATCGTCAGCGACCGCGGCTTTCGCGCGCTGGGCGCTCAGCAAGGCCATCAGGCCGCCTGGAAAAAGCCGGTCTTCGATGTTTACCGCCAGCACGAACTCAACCGTGAATGGAGCACCGAACTGGCCGCCACCGCGCGTGAGGCTGGCATCGACTTCATGACCACGCCATATGACGACGAAGCCGTGGCCAGCTTGAACGCCCTGGTGCCGGCCTGGAAGATCGGCTCGGGGGACGTCACCTTTGTCAGCTTTGTCGAACGTGTGGCGCGCACCGGCAAACCGATCCTGGTGGCCACCGGCGCCAGCACGCAGGCCGAGGTCGACCGCGTGGTCAAAGCGGTCTTGACCGTCAACCGCCAATTGGTGCTGATGCAATGCAACACCAACTACACCGGTTCGCTGGAGAACTTCCGCTTCATCAACTTGAATGTGCTGCGCACCTATGCCGCGCGCTACCCGGGCTTGCTGCTGGGTTTGAGCGACCACTCACCCGGCCACGCCACGGTGCTGGGCGCGATCGCGCTGGGTGCGCGGGTGGTCGAAAAGCACTTCACCGACAACACCGGCCGCGCCGGCCCCGACCACGGCTTTGCGATGGACCCGCTGACCTGGCGCGAAATGATCGAGCGCAGCCGCGAGCTGCAGGCCGCACTGGGCGACGGCCTCAAGCGGGTGGAAGATAACGAAGCCCAAACCGCGGTCTTGCAGCAGCGCTGCCTGCGCGCCACGCGTGACCTGCCGGTCGGCCATGTGCTGACCGCAGCCGACCTGGAGGCCCTGCGTCCCGCGCCGCCGGGCAGCGCCAGGCCTTATGAATTGCCCCAGGTGCTGGGCCGGCGACTCAGCCTGCCACTGCAGGCAGGTGACGCCCTGGCCAGCGCCACGCTGGCCGTGCGGGCGCCCGTCGGGGTGGCCCTGGAAGTGGCCCACCCGTGATCTGCGGCCAGCTGACGGCGCTGCGCGCCATCGAAGAAGCCGACCTGCCGCAGTTGCTGGCGTGGCGCAACCAGCCCGAGCTGCGGCGTTACTTTCGCGAGCATCGCGAACTCAACAGCACACAACAGCGCCAGTGGTTCGACGCCAAGGTCAATGGCGACCCCGGCACGCGCATGTTTGCCATCACCCGGCGCAGCACGGGCCAGCTGCTCGGCGCTGGTGGCCTGTGCTACATCGATGCGGTCAACCGCACGGCCGACTTCTCCATCTACCTGGGCACCGATGGTCTGTACATCGACGCCCAGCTGGCGCCCGACGCGGCCATCACGATGACGCGTTATGCCTTTGACGAACTGGGCCTGAACCGCCTGTGGAGCGAGATCTACGCCTTTGACAGCGCCAAGACCGCGTTTTTCCAGCAACTGGGCTTTGCGCTTGACGGCCGTCACCGCCAAACCCATTGGGCCGAAGGCGCCTGGCACGACTCGCTGTACTTCAGCCTGCTGGCGTCCGACGTGCAGCCCCACTACCCAACATTGCCCTGTGCAAAGCCCTGAGCCATGAACATCGCCGTCATTCCTGCCCGCGGCGGCAGCAAGCGCATACCGCGCAAGAACATCCTGCCTTTTGGCGGCAAGCCGATGCTGGCCTACGCCATCGCGGCGGCGCGTGAGTCGGGCTTGTTTGAACACGTGGTGGTCAGCACCGACGACGACGAGATCGCCCGCGTGGCGCAGCAGCACGGTGCCACGGTGCCTTTCAGGCGGCCGCTGCACCTGGCCGACGACCAGACCGTCACCGTGCCCGTCATCGGCCATGCGGCGCAGTGGTTTGTCGAGCATGGCCAGGCGCCGACGGCGGTGTGCTGCATCTACCCCTGCGTGCCTTTGCTGCGGGCCCAGGACCTGCGTGGCGCGTTTGAGCTGTTTGAGCAGCGCCGGGCCGACTACGTCTACCCGGTGGTGGCCTTCCACAGCTCACCCTGGCGCGCGATGCACAAGCCCGAGCAGGGGCCGATGGCCTTTGTCTACCCCGAGCACGAGCTGACACGCACCCAAGA
>JAYVSX010000057.1:0-26744 GCA_043774975.1 Rubrivivax sp. | reverse complement strand
AGCCTGGGTCGATTGCTCAATGGCCTGGTGTCGCCGGACGAACTGGCCCGCCTGCGCGCCTACTCTGACCGCTTGGTCGAGGTGGCGGCCCGCCACAAGTCAGGCTGGCAGATGCCCCTGGTGGAAATGCTGCAACCCGCTTTCGATCTGGCCCGCAAACGCACCCAGGCCGGGGGCGACGCGGCGGCTGAAAACCGCGCCGCATTGACGGTGCTGACACTGCACGCCAACGGGCGAGGTCTGGCCCAGGTGCTGCCGGTCGCCCGCAACTGGCCGCGCCCCCGGCCCGTGCAACTGCTGCTGGGCGGGCGAGAAGATTTCCCGCTGCATTTTTTGGTCTCGGCTGCACTGGCTGCGGAAGGGACGACGCCGTTGTCCAAGGTGGTCGGGGTCTACAAAGAGGTCAGCGATGCCCGCAGCGGCAGCGGCTTCAGCTTCAACGACGTGGCCGCGAACCGCGCGGGTACACGGTTTGGCGAAAAACTGCTGCAGTCACCCTCAGAGATGCAAGCCACATTGGCTGGCGGCGTCCGGGACGCTGATCTCTTGCCCCGTGTCGACGACCTGCCCGAGTTCATGAACCAGGCTGAATTTGTTCGCCGCTTTGGCGGTGTGGGTGCTCCCGCCTACAACGCGCTGCTGGCCGACATCGACCGCCGTATCGCAGCACTACCGCTGTTGCGCTAAGTTTGCCGCTGCGTTTGCCGCTGCATCTGTCGCCAAGCCTAGCGCTCAGTCGACGGCAGAGCCTGGCGCCGCCCGGCCCCCAGGGCCCGCGCCCCGTGTCATGTCAAAGCGAAACAGGCGGCATTCGATCGCCCCGTTGAACAGCGGCACCCGGCGCGACTCTTTCAGCCGCATCAGGGTGGGCAGCTTCATCTCCGGACTGAGCAACCACGCCGACCAGCCGGCATAGTGGCGTTTCCAGTGGCCCGCCAGGTTGCTGAAAAATTCAGCCGGCGTGCCGCCGCCTTCAAAGTTTTCGCGCGGCGCGCGCGGCGCCGGGTGGGCCTCTCGGCCCGAGCCCTGGCCCTTGGCGTCGATGCGCTCACCGTAAGGTGGGTTCATCAGGATCACACCCGCGGCCACGGGCGGCAGGCGTTGCAAAGCGTCGGCCGTCTTGAACTCGATGGCCTGGCGCACCCCAGCGCGCTCGGCGTTGCGGGTGGCAAAGTCGGTCATGCGAAAGCTCACGTCACCCGCAAACAACGCCACCGCGGGCGCGTGCACGCGGGCTTTGGCCTGGGCCTGCAAATCGCGCCAGGCGTTGGCAAACGGCTTGAAGGGTTGCATGCGCTCAAACGCAAAGCGGCGCAGGCTGCCCGGGGCGATGCCGCAGGCCATTTGGGCTGCTTCGATGACGATGGTGCCCGCGCCGCAGCAGGGGTCCAGCAGGGCACCATCTTCGGCGCGGCCTTGCCAACCGGCGGCAGCCAGCATCGCAGCGGCCAGCGTTTCTTTCAGCGGGGCTTCTCCCGTGTCCTCGCGCCAGCCGCGTTTGAACAGTGCGTCACCCGAGGTGTCGACATAGAGCGTGGCGTGCTCGGGCCCCACAAAAAGGGCAATTGGCAGGTCGGGCCAACGGGTGTCGACGCTGGGCCGCGCGCCGGTGCGTTCACGCACCACGTCGCACACCGCGTCCTTGATGCGCAGGGCGCTGAAGTTCAGGCTCTGCAAGGGGCTGCGCTGCGCGCTGACGTCCACCCGCAGCGTCTGCTCAGGCGTGATCCAGTGGTTCCAGTCGATCCGACAAGCCAGGTCGTACAAGTCGTGCTCGTCGCGGTAGGGGCCATCGATCAGCGGCCACAACACCCGCGTCGCCAGGCGGCTTTCCAGGTTGAGCTGCATCGCCATGCGTTCGTCGCCCACCACCCAGACACCGCCGCGGGTGGCCTCGGCAGACACGCCCGTGATGCGCAAGACCTCTTCGGCCAACAGCGCTTCAACGCCGCCGGCACAGGGCAAAAACAAGTGGGTCATGGTGACTTTCGCTGGCCGGCGGGCGCAATTCTTAGCGCCTCGCGGTACTTGGCCACGGTGCGCCGCGCAACCTGGATGCCCTGCTCTTCAAGCATGGTGCTGAGTTGGCTGTCGGACAGCGGCTTGAGGCCGTTTTCGGCGCTGACAAACTGTTGAATCAGGGCGCGCACCGCGGTGCTGGAGGCGTTGCCGCCAGCCTCGGTGTGGAGCGAAGAACCGAAAAAATACTTCAGCTCAAAAGTGCCCTGCGGCGTGGCCATGTATTTGGCGGTGGTGACACGCGAGATGGTGCTTTCGTGCAGGCCCAGCTCATCGGCGATCTCGCGCAGCACCAAGGGCTTCATGGCAATGGCGCCATGCGTGAAAAAAGCCTTCTGCCGCTCGACGATGGCTTTGCTAACACGCAAGATGGTGTCAAAGCGCTGCTGGATGTTCTTGACGAACCAGCGCGCCTCTTGCAAGCGCGACGACATGCCGGGGTTGGCCGAAGCCCCGCGCAAGCCCTTGGAAGCCTGGGCGTAGATGTCGTTGATGCGCAGCTTGGGCATCACGTCGGGGTTGAGCTGCACGCTCAGGCCCCGCCCAGTCTTCTTGACCACCACATCGGGAATGACGATGTTGCTGATGGCCAGCGAAAACGGCCGCCCGGGTTTGGGTTCACAGGCGCGGATCAGCTCCTGGGCCAGGCGCACGGTGTCTTCATCGCAGCCGGTCAGCACCGCCAGCCGCTTGAAGTCGCGCCGGGCCAGCAGGTCCAGGTACTGCTCGCTGATGCGCAGCGCGACCTGACGCGCCAGACAGCGGCGCGTGGCCTTGAGTTGCAGCGCCAGGCACTCGCTGAGCGAACGTGCACCTACACCCAAAGGGTCCAGGCTTTGCAGCCACTTCAGCGCGCAGCCCAGGCGTTCGTCCAGGCTTTCACGGCCTTCGGCCGAGTCGACGCCAAACATCTGTGCCAAGCGCTCGGCGATCTCGGGCAGCGAATCGGCCAGATAGCCGTCACCGTCCAGTGATTCGATCAGGACTTCAATCGCCGCGTGGTCTTCGGGGCTCAGGCGCATGCCCACCAGCTGCGAACGCAGGTGGTCCTGCAGGCTGCCGGCGCTGCTGCGGCGTTCTTCCATGTCCGAGTCACCGCCCTCACCCATGCCTGCGGCGCTGCTGGGCGTCTCGCGGATGCCGTCGAAGTCGTCGCCTTCGGTGCCGTTTTCCCAGTCTTCGCGTTCGGTGGTGCCAAACTCGTCGGCGCGCAGCTCAGCCGCGCCGTCGCTGGCCTCTGCGGCGGCGGCTGGGGTGTCTGCCTCACTGGCGTTGTCGGCCGGGCGATCAGCGGCTTGGCGTTCAAGCGGGGTTTCAAAGGGTGTGGCTGGCGCGTCTTCTTCCATTTCCAGGAAGGGGTTCTGATCCAGCATCTGGCCCACTTCCTGGTGCAATTCCAGCGTGGACAGCTGCAGCAGGCGAATGGACTGCTGCAGCTGGGGCGTCAGCGCCAGGTGCTGGGACAGGCGTACCTGAAGTGAGGGCTTCATCTCAGCTCACATGCGGAAATGTTCACCCAGGTACACGCGGCGCACTTGGGCGTCGGCCACGATGTCCTGTGGAGTGCCTTCGGCCAGCACGCTGCCGTCGCTGATGATGTAGGCGCGGTCGCAGATGCCCAGTGTCTCGCGCACGTTGTGGTCGGTGATGAGTACACCGATGCCGCGCGAGCGCAGAAAGCCGATGATGCGTTGGATCTCGATCACGGCGATGGGATCCACGCCGGCAAAGGGTTCGTCGAGCAAGATGAAGCGCGGCTGGGTGGCCAGGGCTCGCGCAATCTCCACCCGGCGCCGTTCGCCGCCCGACAGCGCGGGTGCGGGTGAGTCGCGCAGCTTGTGGATCGACAGGTCGAACAACAGTTTGTTCAGCTGCTCTTCAATGGCGGCCGGTTTCAAGGCGCGGCCATCAGGCCCCAGCTGCAGCTCCAACACCGCGCGGATGTTTTCTTCGACCGTCAGCTTGCGAAAAATCGATGCTTCCTGCGGCAGGTAAGACAGGCCCAGGCGTGAGCGCTGGTGGATCGGCAGGCCTTCAACGGCCCGACCATCGATGCTGATCTGACCCGCATCCGGCCGCACCAAGCCCACCACCATGTAGAAGGTGGTGGTCTTGCCAGCGCCATTGGGGCCCAACAGGCCCACCACTTCACCAGCAGCCACGGCCAGATGCACGTCCTTGACCACGGTGCGCGGGCCGAAGCTCTTGCGCAAGTTGTGCGCTTCGAGCCGACTCGGGCTGACAACGGCTTCAACCATCAGCGGCGGTCACCCAAGGCCTTGGACGGTGTCAACGGCGAGGTCGCCGGCGCGGCAGATGCCGCAGACTCCACGCGGGGGCTGAGAACGGCACGCACACGACCCGTTGGGTTGGCCGGTGTGGCGTTGCCGCCTTCAACCTTGAAGACCTCGGCCGTGTTGTCCCACAGAATGCTGGCGCCGGTGATTTCGTCGGCGACCACGCCCGCACGAAGTCGGCGCACTGCACCGTTGCCCACAAAGCGCAAGCTGTCGGCGCGGCCGTCAAAGTCGATCCGGTCGGCGCTGCCTTCAACGGTTTCATCGACCCCATCGCGCCGCTGCCGCCAGCTGGCGGGTTTGGCCGGGCTTCCCAGAGCGCTGGCAGCACGGTAACCGTCAGGCAAGGTGCGCATTTCGACGCGGTCGGCACGCAAGATCATGCTGCCCTGGGATATCACCACGTTGCCGGTGTAGACCAGAACCTGCCGCTGCAGGTCCACCACCCCGTCGCGATCGGCCTCAACCACCATGGGCTTGCTGCGGTCTGCCTTTTCGGCTCGCGCATCGCCCGCCAGCAGGCTGATGCTCAGCGTCAGGGACAGGGTCCAGGCAAGAAGTGAAATGAAGGCGGGCATGGGCACGGCATGAAAGTTGCAGTGCAGTATAGCCACCAAGCCCAAGCTACTCGGGTAAACGCTGTGAATTCGGGCCGGAAGTACTGCCTTCGAGAGCTGGCTTCGCGGCCTGAAGCGCGGCCAATCATCAGGCTTTTGCCAGGCCGTTCTGGCGCCCCGCTGGGACCTGATTCAGGCCTGAATCAAGCTTGGCTCCGATCTGGATCAGGCCTTCTGGCGCGCCAGCTGAATCAGGAAATCGGCCACCGCCACGGCGCGCTCGTGGCTTCCCGCCAGCGACGCCGCAGTGTAGAAGCGGCCCTGAATTCCCAAGGCTGGAACACCGTCAATCTTGTAGGCGTCTGCCAATTGCTTGGCGCGATTGGACTTGGTGGTGGCACCAAAGGACTTCATCGCTTCAACCAGCTTGGCGCCATCGGCACCTTGGTCGGTGGCAAAGGCCTGCACTTCTGACTCGGAATTGAGGCGTTTATTCTGCTGGTGGATGGCCGCAAACACCTTGCGGTGCAGGCTGGCGAATTGCCCGGTCTCTTCCAGGGCATAGAACAGCTTCTGATGAAACTGGTGTGGCGCCATGAAACCCACCGGCACCTGGCGGAAGCTCACATCGGCGGGAAGCTTCTTGACCCAGGCCTCGAGCACCGGCTCAAAGGCGTAGCAGTGTGGGCAGCCGTACCAGAAAAACTCCACCACTTCGATCTTCTTGTCCGGGGTCGGCAGCGACACCGGCGCAGCCGTGGACAGCTTCACGTAGTGCGTGCCTTCTTTGGGAGCTGCAGCTTGGGCGCGCACGGCACCGGTCAATGCCAAGCCCAGGCCTGCGCCCGCAAGTTGCCTGGAGAAGTCGCGCCGTTGCATGGATTTCCTTTCGGTGGAGAGATGGTTGGAAGTGGAGTGCGCCGCGTCGGGCGAAGGTCCAAGGTTCAGTGTCGGGGAAGACTCAAGGTTTTTCGACGCGCACGATCTGTGACTCCAGGCCTTGTTCCTGCAACTTAACCTGAAGCCCGTCGGCATCGACGCGGGACGGAAAAGGCCCCAGACGCACCCGGTACATGGTGCGCCCGGCTTGTTCTCGTTCGGTGATCTTGGCGGCTTGACCGATCATGGCCAACTTGGCCCTTTGCGCTTCAGCGTCTTCATTGCGCGTGAAGGCTCCGGCCTGCACGAAGTAGATGAACGGTTCAGCAGCGGTTGTGGTGGACCGCGCCAGCGAATCGGTGGGCTGGCTTGGGGTTTGACCGGTCAGGATGGCCGCTGGGTCACGCGCGGGCGGCCTGCCGACCCCTGGCGTCGAAGCTGAGGCGGCCGCCGGTCCGCCCGGCATCAAAGTGGGTCCAGCGCCTGGCGCCAAGCTGCCCGGTGCGGGTGGCGCCGTTACTGCGGCCGCTGCTGCGGCCGTTGTAGCAGCCGCCGCCGAAGCCGCAGCTGCACTGGCCGCCCGCGACACGGCCTTGCCGCCCAATGCAGCGTTGGGGTCCCAGTTTCGGTTGCGTTCGGTTTCGGCGATGTCTTGCTCCGCAGTGCGCTGCGGAACCTTGTTGACGAAAGGCACTGGCGCCTTGGTGATGTAGAGCGCCACCCCCAGGGCCAGCGTCAGGCCGATCAACAGGCCTGCCACCAGGCCCATGGCAAAACCACCTCGCTGAGACGTCATGAAAGGTCCTTAGCGGCCAGGGCCGTCATCCGATTCAAGTTTCCCGGTTCATGGACTCGGGCGCTGACACGCCCAAGACCGCCAGGGCGTTGCGCAGGACCTGCGCCGTGGCGCTTAGCAGGGCCATGCGGGCCAGGGCCAGGGCCGCGTCGTCCACCAGGAAACGCTCCGCCCCATAGTAGGCGTGAAAGGCAGCCGCCAATTCACGCAGGTAAAAGGCCACATCGTGCGGCGCCAGGTCCACCGCGGCACGGGTCAGCATGTCAGGGTAATCGGCCAGCTTCAGCATCAGCGACGCCTCGGCAGGCGCGACCAACAGGGACAGGTCAGCCGCGGACACGTCGTGAACACCCGCTGTCTTCTGGCGCCAAGCCGCCAACACCGAGCACAGCCGGGCGTGCGCGTACTGCACGTAGAAGACCGGGTTTTCGTCGTTGGCCTTCAATGCCAGGTCGACGTCAAAGGTGAACTCGGTGTCGGCCTTGCGGCTGATGAGGAAAAAGCGCACCGCATCGCGGCTGGTCCAGTCGATCAGGTCGCGCACCGATACCGAGGTGCCGGCCCGCTTGGACATCTTGACCTCTTCGCCGCCCTTCATCACAGAGATCATCTTGTACAGCACGTAATCCGGGTAACCCTGTGGGATTCCCAGCCCTACCGCCTGCAGCCCTGCGCGCACGCGGGCTACCGTGCCATGGTGATCGGTGCCTTGCACGTTGATGACCTGGGTGTAGCCGCGTTCAAACTTGGCCAGGTGGTAAGCCACGTCGGGTACAAAGTAGGTGTAGCTGCCATCTTGCTTGCGCATGACGCGATCTTTGTCGTCGCCGTAGTCGGTGGTACGCAGCCACAGCGCGCCGCCTTCTTCAAAGGTCTTGCCCGACTGGATCAGGCGCTGCACGGTGTCTTCGACACGCCCGCTGCTGTAAAGACTGCTCTCCAAAAAGTAGTGGTCGAAGTGCACGCCAAAGGCCTGCAGGTCCAGGTCTTGTTCGTGGCGCAGGAATGCCACGGCAAAGTGGGTGATGTCCTGCAGGTCGTCGACCCTGCCGCTGGCGGTGTAGCTGCGGTCGTCGGCTTGCACGGTCTTTTGGGCCCGATAGTCGGCCGCAATGTCGCTGATGTACTCGCCGTTGTAGGCCTGTTCAGGCCAGCCCGTCTCCCCCGGCTTCAAACCTTGTAAACGCTTTTGCACCGACAGGCCCAGGTTGGTTATCTGCACCCCGGCGTCGTTGTAATAGAACTCGCGCAACACCTCGGCACCCTGGCTTTGCAGCAAGCTGCAAATGCTGTCGCCCAGTGCCGCATTGCGCCCGTGGCCGACGTGCAAGGGGCCGGTGGGGTTGGCCGACACAAACTCGACCATCACCTTGTGCCCGCTGGGTGCTTGTTGGCCAAAGCCAGCCTGTGCCGCCAGCACTTCGGACACCACGGCCTGCTTGGCGGCCGCCGCCAAGCGCAGGTTGATGAAGCCCGGCCCGGCGATCTCGAGCGCTTGCACCCAGCGCTGAACGGCCGGCTGCTGCTGCAACAGGTCGACCAAACGCTGCGCCAACTCGCGCGGATTTTTCTTCAAGGGACGGGCCAGCTGCATGGCGCTGGTCACGGCCAGGTCGCCATGGCTGGCCTGCTTGGGCGACTCAAACGCGGCCTCGGGTACCGCCGCCCCGGCTTCACCTGCCAGTTGCGCCAGCGCCGCCTGCAGCGCCTGCCGCAACTCTTGCTTCACTTCAATCATCCGTCGATTCTACTTTTGGCCCCTGGCCGCTGCGCTCACTTGTCGGACGACCTGCGTCCAACCGATCTCAGCGCGGTGATTCAAGCACAGCGGTTCAAGAGGGCCACGGCCCTGGATAAAGCCGCCGATTGACCGCCTGTTCACGGCTTTGTAGACGCGAGGCTGGGCTCACCATCCCAGACACTGAACCTGACGTTCCATGACCCCGCATTCCATCGCTCACCCTGAAAACTCGCTGCCCTTGGTGCGGCTGCCTTCGCGCATTGGCAAGTACATCGTCAAGTCCAAGATTGGCGAGGGCGCCACCAGCGAAGTCTTCCTGGCGCACGACCCATTCTTGAAGCAGGACGTGGCCATCAAGCGGGTGCGCTCCGGGCTGCTGCAGGACGCCCGCGAATCGCACTTTCAACAGTGCTTCTTTGAAGCCGAGGCCGCGCTGGTCGGGCAGCTTCAGCACCCCAACGTCGTGAAGATCCTGGACGCTGTGGCCGACGCCGACGCGCCCTATCTGGTGATGGAGTACATCAACGGCGTGACCTTGCGGCGCTATTGCCGTGCCGACCGGCTGCTGCCGCTGACCCAGATCATTGAAATCGGCTTCAAGTGCGCCATGGCGTTGGGCTACTGTTTCCGCCAGGGTCTGATTCACCGCGATGTCAAACCCGCTAACCTCTTGGTGACGCTGGACGGTGACCGCATCGGAGACGTCAAGGTCACCGACTTTGGCAGCGTCTTCAACCTCGGCGCCGACCGCACCCAGGTCTACCGCGTGGGCAGCTTGGCCTACATGTCGCCCGAACAACTGGACGGCGACCCCTTGGACTGCCGTGCCGACATCTACTCGCTGGGCACCGTGCTTTACCACTTGGTGGCGGGTCGCCCACCGTTTGACGCCGTGCAGCAGCCGGCGATCATGAACCAGATCTACCACGGCACCGCACCGCCGCTGGCCTCGCTGCGCGATGGCGTGCCGCCCGCGCTGCAATCGCTGATCGAACGCTGTCTGGCCAAGGAACGCGAGTTGCGCCCGGCCAACTGGGACGAATTCGCCCAGGCCTTGTCGGCCGTCAGTGCAGAGAACCCGCATCTGCGCGGGCCTTTGCAAGAGGTGTTGGACTCGGAACGTTTTACCTTGCTGAGATCGCTGGACTTCTTTGCCGACTTTGGCGACGTCGAGCTGTGGGAGGTGGTGCACCGCGCGGCATGGCACCGCCACACCTACGGTCAGGCGCTGTACCGCAAGGGTGAAGAGGGCAACAGCTTTCACATCGTCACGCAGGGCCAGGTGGAGGTCTACCGCGACGGCAGGTCGGTGGCGGCCTTGGGGTCGGGCTGTTCGGTGGGAGAGATGGCCTACTTGGCCCCCAACCCGGCGCTGCGGGTGCACACCGTGGACATCCTGGTGTCACAGCCCGCCACCACCGTGTCGTTCACGCCCGACAGTCTGGTGCGCCTGTCGTTGTCCACGCGCCACCTGTTTGACAAAGCCTTCATTCGCGTTCTGGTGCGCCGCCTTCATGCGGCGCAAGAAGCTGCTGCGCGCGTGCGGACTTGAGGCGTCGCTGCGGCCTGCATCCGCAGGCGCGCTGATGATCTGCGCTCACCCGCGGGCTGGCCGCCTGGATCGCCCGGCCGCGGCAAGCCCGATGCTCCCGACCGCAGCGGACCATGGCAAAGGCAGGCCGCCCTGCCCCCGTTCCTTAGGCGGGGGCAACAACGTTGCGTCATCAAAATTTCGCCCCCGTGCGTTCACGGGTAGCCGAGCGTCGTGGTGTCTGTTGCAATCGACGGCGGCGCACGAAGCCAATCCGTCTCAAAAACTGCCACACCCTACGAGGAGCCCCCATGAAAAAGTCCCTGCTCACCATCGCACTGGCCACATTCAGCCTCTTTGCGACCCACGCCTTTGCCGCCGACGCCGCCTGCGAAGCCAAGGCCGTTGACAAGAACGGCAAGGCACTGGCTGGCGCCGCCAAGACCAGCTTCATGAAGAAGTGCGAGGGCGGTTCAGCCAAGTCTTCCTGCGAAGCCAAGGCCGTCGACAAAAACGGCAAGGCACTGGCTGGCGCGGCCAAGACCAGCAGCATCAAGAAGTGCGAAGCCGATTCCAAGAAGTAAACGAAGCGATTCAGCTTTCCCCCGGAAAAAGGGCGCCACGGCGCCCTTTTTTGTCGTTCGGCTTGAGCGGTGCCAGCAGTGCCACCCGGCACGCTGTGCCGCCGCGCTAAAGCGAACCGGCACCCGACCAGTACTTGGGATCGCCGTAGCTGTGTTTGATGAAGTCGATCCACAGCCGAACCCGAAGCGGCAGGTGCTTGCGCTGCGCAAACACCGCGTAAATGCCGTTGGCAGGCGCCGCAAAGTCTTCCAGCACCACTTGTAGCTGGCCGGCGGCGACTTCGTCTTCCACTTCCCAGGTACTGCGCCAAGCCAGCCCCAACCCACGCAGGCACCAGTCGTGCAAGACCTGGCCGTCGCTGCAATCCAGCCGCCCGCCCGGGCGCAAGTGGGTGACTGCGCCATCGACCTCAAAGGCCCAACCGCGGGACTGGCTGGCATCCGAACTCAAGGTCAGGCACTGGTGGCGCATCAGGTCCGAAGGCGTGGTCGGCGTGCCCGCACGCAAAAGGTAGCTGGGCGCGGCCACGCACAAGCGCCGGTTGTCGGCCAGCCGCACGCTGACCAGACTGCTGTCGGGCAGGTCGCCCACCCGCACCGCGCAGTCAAAGCTTTCATTGACGATGTCCACCACGCGGTCGCTGAGGTTCAAGGAAACACTCACCTCGGGGTGCTGTGCAACAAACCCGGGAACCAACGGTGCCACGTGGCGGCGGCCAAACCCGGCTGGCGCGGTGATGCGCAGATGGCCGCTGGCTTTGACCCCACCCGCGCTGACACTGGCTTCGGCGTTGGCCAAATCGGACAGCAGGCGCTGGCAGTCCTCCAAAAATGCGCTGCCCTCGTGGGTCAGGCTGATGCGGCGCGTGGTGCGCAGCAGCAACTTCACACCCAAGCGCTCTTCCAGCGCGTCAATGCGCCGCCCGATGACCGCTGGCGCCACGCCTTCGGCGTTGGCGGTGGCCGTCAGGCTGCCCTTGGCCGCCACCGCCACAAAGGATTCAATCTGTTTGAGTCGGTCCATGACACGTGATTGTGCGCTTCCAGCGCACAAATCCTCGACTTCTTGGGTGCTTAATGCCGATCAGCGCATCGAATAAACTGCCCGCATGAAGTTGCGCGCTGTTCTGTTTGACGCCTACGGCACGCTGTTCGACGTGCACAGCGTGGCCTTGTTGGCCGAGCAATTGTTCGCCGGTCAGGGCGAGCGGCTCAGCCTGATGTGGCGCGACAAGCAGATCGAATACACCCGACTGGTCACGATGAGTGGGCCCCAAGGTGAGCACTACCGGCCGTTCTGGGACATCACCCGCGCCGCCCTGCGGCAGGCCGCCGCGCGACTGGGCTTGGACCTTGCCCCTGCCGCCGAAGACCGGCTGATGAACCAGTACCGGCACCTCAGCGCCTTCGCCGAAAACCACGCGGTGCTCACCGAGTTGCGGCGCCGTGGCGTGGTGACCGGCACCCTGAGCAATGGTGACCCCGACATGCTCACAGTGGCCGTCAAGAGCGCAGGCTTTGCCGAGTTGTTGCAGCACGTGATCAGCGTTCACACGGTGCGCCGCTACAAAACCGACCCTGCAGCCTATGCCCTGGGGCCCGCCGCGTTGGGCTTGCCCGCCCGCGAGATCCTGTTTGTCAGCAGCAACGCTTGGGACGCCATCGGCGCGACTTGGTTTGGTTACACCACCTTGTGGGTCAATCGCAGCGGCGCACCGCCCGAACAGCTGGGCACCGAACCGACGTTCACCGGACGCAGCCTGCGCGATGTTCTGGCGCACTTTCCGGTGGCGGTCTGAAGCCAGATGGCCGTTGACCCGCACCGTCGCCCCCTGGCTTCGCTTCGCCTGAGCGCTTGGCTGCGCTTTTTCGCAGCGCTGCTTCACCGCCCCGCCCCCATCCTGCCAACCCCTGATCAGGCCAGAACCATGTCCAAGCACACCCCCATTCACAGCCTGCAGGTTGACGCCGCCCTGCAGCGTTTCATCGACCACGAAGTCCTGCCCGGCACGGGCGTGACCGTGGCCCAGTTTTGGGCCGGCTTTGACGCCATCGTGCGAGATCTGGCGCCTCGCAACGCTGCTCTGCTGACCGAACGCGACCGGCTGCAATCCGAATTGGACGCCTGGCACCGGGCCCACCCTGGCCCAATTCGGGAGATGGCCGTGTACCGCGCCTTCCTGGAGCGCATTGGCTACCTGCAAACACCGCCGGCCCACGTGCAGGTCACCACCTCACAGGTGGACGAAGAACTGGCGTTGCAAGCCGGCCCGCAGCTGGTGGTGCCGGTGCTCAACGCGCGCTACGCGCTGAACGCCGCCAACGCACGTTGGGGAAGCCTGTACGACGCGCTCTACGGCACCGACGCCATCGCCGAAGAAGGTGGCGCCGGACGTGCCGGGGCTTACAACCCCGTGCGCGGCGCCCGCGTCATCGCCTTCGCCCGCCACTTTCTGGACCAGGCCGTACCGTTGGCCAACCACGCCCAAGGTGGCAGCCACGCCAACAGCACCAACTACCGCATCGACGGCGGTCAGTTGCTGATGACGCTGAGCGACGGTCACGTGGTGGGCTTGGCCGAGCCGTCCGCCCTGGTCGGTTTCCAAGGAGACGCAGCCTCCCCGCAGGCGGTGCTGTTGGTCCACAACGGCCTGCACATCGACATCCGCATCGACCGCACCACAGCGATTGGCAAAAGCGACGCCGCCGGTGTCTCCGACCTGGTTCTCGAAGCCGCGCTGTCGACCATCCTCGACCTGGAAGACTCGGTGGCGGCCGTCGACGCCGAGGACAAGATCCTGGGCTACCGCAACTGGCTGGGCATCTTGAAAGGCGACCTGACCGAAGACGTCAGCAAAGGCGGCACTACCTTCAAGCGCGGCCTCAACCCAGACCGCATATACCGCGCCGCCAACGGCCATGGTGACGTGGTGCTGCACGGCCGCAGCCTGATGTTCCTGCGTAATGTGGGCCACCTGATGAGCAACCCAGCGGTGCTTTGCGGCGACGGGCAAGAGATTCCCGAAGGCATCCTCGACGCCGTGGTCACCACCACCATTGCGCTGCACGACCTGCAGCGCAGCGGTCGCCTGCCCAGCGGCAACGCGGTCGTCAACAGCCGCCAGGGCAGCGTCTACATCGTCAAGCCCAAGATGCACGGCCCCAGCGAAGTGGCCTTTGCTGCTGAGCTCTTCAGCCGCGTCGAGCAGATGCTGGGCTTGCCCGACAGCACCGTCAAGCTGGGCATCATGGACGAAGAGCGCCGCACCAGCGTCAACCTGAAGGCCTGCATTGCTGCAGCCGCCAGCCGCGTGGCCTTCATCAACACCGGTTTCCTGGACCGCACAGGCGACGAAATGCACACCGCCATGCTGGCCGGGCCGATGCGCCGCAAAGGCGACATGAAAAGCAGCGAATGGATTGCGGCCTACGAAAAAAGCAACGTGCTGGTGGGCTTGGAATGCGGCCTGCGCGGCAAGGCACAAATCGGCAAGGGCATGTGGGCCATGCCTGACTTGATGGCGGCCATGCTGGAACAGAAGATCGGCCACCCCAAGGCCGGTGCCAACACGGCTTGGGTGCCCAGCCCCACCGCAGCCACGCTGCACGCCATGCACTACCACCAGGTCGATGTGGCAGCGGTGCAGCGCGAACTGGAAAAGTCAGACATCGCTGGCCAGCGCGAAGCCTTGCTGACCGGCCTGCTCACCGTGCCGGTGGTCAGCGAAGTGACCTGGAGCGCGGCCGAACGCCAGCAAGAGCTGGACAACAACGTGCAGGGCATCCTGGGCTACGTGGTGCGCTGGATCGACCAGGGCGTGGGCTGCAGCAAGGTACCCGACATCCACAACGTGGGTCTGATGGAAGACCGCGCCACGCTGCGCATCAGCAGCCAGCACATCGCCAACTGGTTGCACCACGGTGTGATCACCGAGACCCAGGTCCGCGAGAGCTTTTGCCGCATGGCCGCGGTGGTGGACGCCCAGAACAACGGTGATGCCGCCTACGTGAACATGGCCGGCAACTGGGACGGTGCCGCCTTTCAGGCCGCGCAGGACCTGGTGTTCAAGGGCAAAGAGCAGCCCAGTGGTTACACCGAGCCGCTGCTGCACGCGTGGCGCTTGCGAGTGAAGTCGCGCTGACCTCGCGCAGACGTCGCTTCAGGTGGGTGTTGGCACACTCGCCATGCGGTCGCCCTTCAAGAAGTACTGGCGCGCCAGGGCCACCCGCTGATTCCCGGTGGGGTGGTCCTGCACCTGGTAGGCGCCGACCCGCGCAGCAAGGAGGCGGACCCAAAATCCAGCGCTGCCTACAATCCGGCACCTCATGAGCGCACACCCCCTTTTGCCCACCCGCTGCGACGTGCTGGTGGTTGGTGCAGGCCCTGCCGGCAGCGCCTGCGCACAGACCTTGGCCCGGGCTGGGTTGGACGTGGTCTTGGCCGACCAACACGAATTCCCGCGCGACAAGGTCTGCGGCGACGGGCTCATTCCCGACAGCCATGCCGCCTTTCGCCGCTTGGGCGTGTACGACGAAGTGGCCGCGCTGGCCACGCCGGTTCAGCACGTGCGCTGCGTCGGCCCACGCGGTGGCTTTGTGGACGTGCCGGGTTCGCTGTCGGTGCTGCCGCGCAAAGTGCTGGACCACGTGCTGGTGCGTGCGGCACAGCGCGCCGGCGTGCAGCTGTTCACGCCGTGGCGCTTTGAAGCGCCGTTGCTTGACGGCGAGCAGGTGGCGGGTGCGCGTTTCAAGACCCCCGCCGGGCCCCACGATGTGGCATCGCGCTGGGTCGTGCTGGCCACCGGTGCGGTGCCGCAAGCCAGCACCGCCGCGGGCTTGTGCCAACGCCACACCCCCAGCGGCGTGGCGCTGCGCGGTTATGTCAAGAACGACGCCATGGTGCCGCACATCACGCAGCTGCAAATGATGTGGCACCCGCGGTTGCGCGGCGGCTATGGCTGGATCTTCCCCACCCCCGGTGGCGTCTTCAACATCGGTGCGGGCCTGACCGGCAGCCATTTGAAGCAGGGCAATGGCAAAGGCCGCATGCAAAGTGTCAACCTGCGCGACATGTTCGATGCCTTCTGTGAGGTCTACGCGCCGGCCCGCGAATTGATGGCCACAGGCACCCTGCAAGGCGACATCAAGGGCGCGCCGCTGCGCTGCTCGATGGTCGGCGCGCGCTGGTCGCGGCCCGGTTTACTGGGCACCGGCGAGGTGGTGGGCAGCACCTATGCCTTCACCGGCGAAGGCATTGGCAAGGCCATGGAAACCGGCATGCTGGCGGCGCTTGCCATCGTGCAAGACCAGCAAGCCAGCGATGCCTGCGTGCGCCAGCGCTATGAAGCCTCACTGGCCGCGCTCAAGCCCCGCTTTGACATGTACGAAACGGCCAGCCACGTCAACCACCACCCCTGGCTGGCCAACCTGGTGGTGTGGCGAGCGCGCCAGAGCCCGCGCATCCTGCGCCGCATGTCGGGCATGCTGGAAGAAACCCAGAATCCGGGCCGACTGTTCACCTGGCGCGGTTTTGGCAAACTGTTGTTCGAATGAAACCTTTCTGGAAGTGACCAACATGACGCGCATCCGACTCTGTGACCTGCTGATGCTGATGACGTTGGGGTTGAGCGCCTGCGGCGGTGGCGGCGGCGACGCCGGTGGGCCGCTGCCGGTTGTCACTTCGTCTGGCGTGACGCCGGGGGTCAAGTACAGCGAAACGCTGCTGATCACCCTGAACGGCACCCACCTCGACCAACCGATGTCGCTGTCTTCGGCGGGCTGCAGGAACTTTGCCCGGGGAACCACAGCGCCCAACATCAGCACCGCCAGCACGGCCTACTACACCTGCACGGTGTCGGGCGTGGGCAACCAGTCGGTGACGGTCACGGCCTTCAGCACCACGGTGGCGACCGTGCCGTTCAGCATCAACGAGCCGGAGGCCACCTTCAACGTCAGCAACGGCGCGGGCGTCAGCGGCAGCTTCATCGTTCAGTTGAAGCCGGGCCAGGCACCAATCACGGTGGACAACTTCCTCAACTACGTCAAGACCGGCTGGTACAACGGCGTGGTCTTCCACCGCCATTCGCCGGGCTTTGTCCTGCAGGGTGGTGGTTATGTCTCGGGTCTGGCACCGGCCTTGACCTACCCCGACGTGAAGACGCCCAACGCCAACATCGTGCTGGAAGACAACGCCGGCCTGTCCAATCTGCAGTGGTCGGTGGCCATGGCCCGCGGTACCACCGACAACAGTGCCAATTCGCAGTTTTTCATCAACCTGGCCAACAACAGCAGCATCCTGGACCGAGCGGGAATTGCCCGGGGCTACGCGGTTTTTGGAACGGTCAGCGCCAGTGCAGGTTTCATCAACCAGATGGTGGCTGCGCCTTGCGCCGCGGCGCCTGGCTTGGTGTTCACCGGCGAGTGCCTGCCCATGCCCAACCTGGTGATCACGGGCGCTGCGCAAACCCGCTGAGACCCCGCCCATGTGCCAACTGCTGGGCATGAACGCCAACGTCCCCACCGACGTGATGTTCAGCTTTGCCGGCCTGGCCAACCGCGCACACGAACACAAAGACGGCTTTGGCATCGCCTTTTTCGAAGACCGCGGGCTGCGTCACTTCATCGACCACCACGGCGCACGCAGCAGCCCGGTGGCCGAACTGGTCAAGCGCTACCCGATCAAGAGCGATAACGTCATCGCCCACATCCGCAAGGCCACCCAAGGCGTGGTGGCGCTGGAAAACACCCACCCTTTTGTGCGCGAGTTGTGGGGTCGCTACTGGGTCTTTGCCCACAACGGCGACTTGAAAGGCTTTGCGCCACGTCTGCACGGCGCCTTTCGCCCGGTGGGCAACACCGACAGCGAGCTGGCCTTTTGCTGGCTGATGCAAGAGCTGGCCAAGGCGCACGCCAGCGTGCCCTCGGTCGAAGAGCTCAGCTGCACTTTGCGTGAGCTGCTGCCCCAGCCGGCCCGTCATGGCACCTTCAACCTGCTGCTCAGCAACGGACAGGCTTTGTGGGCTCACTGTTCGACGCAGTTGCATGTGCTGGAGCGCGCTCACCCCTTTGGCGCGGCACAGTTGGCCGATGAAGACCTGCGAGTTGACTTTGCCGCGCACACCACGCCCCAAGACCGCGTGGCCATCGTCGCCACCGCCCCGTTGACCCAGGGCGAAGACTGGAAGGCCCTGGCAGCAGGAGAAATGCGGGTGCTGGTGGGCGGCCAAACGGTGGCCGCCGGTCCCTGTCTGGCCTGACGGGGCCTGACGGGGCGGGGCCTGCCCGGGCCAACCGCCCATCCACGCGGGCGGCCCTTGAAACGCTGCCAACGCACGCTCACCGCAACGGCATCCACTGCACCCGGGAGCCCCGCTAAGAGCCCGTCGGATTCCTAGTGCAGTGTTCCGTACTGTTTGGAACTTAAGCGCGAATTCGCCCGAATGACCTTCTGCAGGATGTCGCGAGCGCTCTTGGTCCAGATGAACGGCTTGGGGTCAGTATTGTGGTGAGCGACGTACTCATTGATTGCGGCCTCGAGTTCGGGCACGCTGGTGAACACGCCTCGGCGCAGTCGTTCGGTGGTGATGTCGCGGAAGAAGCGCTCTACCATGTTCAGCCACGACGCCGAGGTCGGCGTGAAGTGCATGTGCATGTGCATGTGCATGTGCAAGCGCGGATGCTTGACCAGCCAAGCCTGAACGACCGGATGCTTGTGAGTGGCGTAGTTGTCGGCGATCAGGTGCAGCGTCTTGTCTTTCGGTGTCTCGCGGTCGATCTTGCGCAGGAACTTCAGCCATTCGGCGTGTGTGTGTCGCTGCTGGCACTGGCCGATGACTTGGCCGTCCAGCACATTGAGTGCGGCGAACAGCGTGGTCGTGCCGTGGCGCTTGTAGTCATGCGTCATCGTCTGCGCGCGTCCCTTCTTCAACGGCAGGCCCGGCTGCGTGCGGTCCAGCGCCTGCACCTGACTCTTCTCGTCGCAGCACAGCACCAGTGCGTGCTCGGGCGGGGACATGTACAGGCCCACGATGTCTTCGAGCTTCTCGACGAACTTCGGGTCGCGCGAGATCTTGAAGCCGCGCGGCAGGTCCCGTTCAATGCCTTGAAGACCGGACTCCAGGTAGCGTTCGCGCCAGCGCGCAACCTGCACGCGCCCGACACCCAGTTGCTCGGCGATGTCCTTGTTCTGAAGACCCTGTGCAGCCAGCAGCACGATTTGCGCGCGCTGCGCCAGTCTGACGCTGGTGCGCTTGGATCGCGCCAGTCTCGTCAGACTGCTCTTCTGCTCTTCTGCTCTTCTGCTCATCCGTCAGCTCAATCGCCGGGGCAACTCGCAATTGCTCGTTCCAATGCAAACCGTAGTAGAGCATTGGAGACGGGTAATGCAATTAAGTTGATTCAAGAATCAAACACTACACTCGACGGCTCGGTTCGCCGGGAAAGCTGGCCTTGGCCAGCCCAAGCTGCGCCAAGGCCAGGCTTATGCTTGGGCCATGACCTTGGAACAGCTTCGCGACCAGCTCCGTGTGTTTGCCGCCGCACGTGGCTGGCAGGCCTATCACGCGCCCAAGAACCTGGCCATGGCGTTGGCCGTAGAAGTGGGTGAGCTGCTGGAACACTTTCAGTGGCTCACCGAAGAACAGAGCCGCCAGTTGTCGCCTGGTCAAAAGGCCGAAGTGGCCCACGAGTTGGCCGACGTCTTCATCTACCTGGTGCAGCTGTCCGACAGCTTGGGCGTGGACCTGCTGCAGGCGGCGCAAAGCAAGATGGCGCGCAACGCGCTGAAATATCCAGCGCCGGACGCGGGCGAAGCCATCGCCGAGCCGCGACCCGATCCCTGAACCCCACTGTGGGTCGCACAGGCCAAAGCTGACGCGCCCCACTCGCTCCATTCGCTACTCGCTCCACTCGAGCCACCCACACCACCCGCACCACCGCACCAAGGCATGGCACTGTTCCCGCAGGGTTTGAGCAACGTCGACGCCCGCTGCAACGCGGGTGAGCGCCGTGTGCTGCATCAGCTCAAGCGCTGCCTGGAAGACGACTACATCATTTGGCACGACGTGCCCATAGGACCACGTGCGCGCCAGCCCGACTTTGTGGTGCTGTCACCGCGCTGGGGTGTGCTGGTGCTGGAGGTGAAGGACTGGCGCCGCAGCACGCTGGGCCTGGGCACGCGCGACGCCATCGAACTCAACACCCCGCGAGGCAAGGTCACCACCGCGCACCCCTTGCGTCAAGCGCGAGACGTGGTCCTGGAGCTGGCCGATCTGATGCAACGCGACCCGGCGTTGGTCCACGGCAGTGGGCCGTTTGCCGGCAAGTTGCTGTTTCCCTATGGCTGGGGCGTGGTGCTGAGTGGTTTGCGCCAGGTCGATGTGGGCGGCACCGATTTCGGCGCGTTGTTCCCCACCGCGCGCACGCTGCTGCGCGACGAGCTGGAGCCCGAGGTCGAGCCGGCCCACTTTCAGCAGCGCCTGTGGGGCATGTTCACGGTGAGCTACCCGCACACGCTGAGCTTGCCGCAGCGCGACCGCATACGCTGGCACCTGTTTCCTGAAGTGCGGCTGCCTACACAGACCAGCCTGTTCCCCGCAGAGCCCGCGCCCGGCAGTGATGTGCCTGCACCCGCATTTACGGCCACATCAACGGCCGCATCACGGGCCACAGCAGCAGATTCAGCAGCAACCTCGTCAGCAACCGCAGCCCCGCCGCTGCTGCCCAGCCTGATGCAGGTGATGGACCTGCAGCAAGAGCAGGTGGCGCGCACGCTGGGCCAAGGGCACCGTGTCATCCACGGCGCGGCGGGCTCGGGCAAGACCATGATCCTGATTTTTCGCGCGCAGTACCTGGCCGCTGCGGCGCGGGTCGACCGGCCGATTCTGGTGATGTGCTTCAACCGCACCCTGGCCACCCGCATTGAAGCCCTGCTGCGCGAGCGCGGTGTGGACGAAAGGGTGCAGGTACGCACCTTCCACAGCTGGTGCCAGGACATGGTGCGCAGCTACCAGCTGGACGCGCCCCAAGGCTTGCGTGGCGACGCCTACTTCCAGGCCCTGGCGCAGGTGCTGGAACGCGCCGTTGAACAGGGTCGCGTGCCCGCCGGCCAGTACACCGCGCTGCTGATCGACGAAGCGCACGACTTTGAAGACGCCTGGCTGCGCATGGCCGCGCGCATGGTCGCCCCCGAAACCCAGAGCCTGCTGGTGCTGTACGACGACGCACAAAGCATCTACCAGAAGCAGCGCCGCAAGTTCAACTTTGCCAGCGTCGGCATTGACGCCCGCGGGCGCACCAGCATCCTCAAGCTCAACTACCGCAACACCGCCGAAGTGCTGGCCCTGGCCATGCAGTGCGCGCAGACCTTGCTGCAAGGCGATGGCACGCCGCGCGGCGAAGAAGACCTGCCCCTGGTGCAGCCCGCCAGCGCCGGCCGCCGTGGCCCGCTGCCGGTGCTGATTCAGGCCGCCAGTGAACGCGAAGAAGCCGAACTGATTGCCCAGCGCATGCAGCATGCCCACGACGAGGGCCTGGCCTGGCAGGACATGGCGGTGCTCTTTCGCACGCGTTCGCAAATGCACGCACTTGAAGGGGTACTGCTGAAGGCAAAGGCGCCTGTGCAGAGCATGAACGCCCAAGCCTTCAAGCGCTTTGACTGGCAGCGCTCCAGCGCCAAGCTGATCACGCTGCACAGCGCCAAGGGCTTGGAGTTTCCTTGGGTTTGCGTGGCCGGCCTGCAAGCCCTGCCCATGCAGGGCGAAGCGCTGGACGACGCCTTGCGCCTGCTCTACGTGGCCATGACACGCGCCACGCAACACCTGCTGCTGTGTGCCAGCGGCGACTCGGCCGTGGTGCAGCGGGTGCGCCTGGCCTTGCAACAGGTCAGCCAGCGTTTTGCCCAATCAACACACAACTTCTGAGCCCACTTCATGAACTCACCTTCCAGCTTCGGCATCGGCATTGTCGGCACCGGCATCATGGGCGGCCGCATGGCTGCGACCATCGCGCAGCACCCGCGTTTTCATGTGGCAGCGGTGTGGGACCCGGACACCCAAGCTGCATTACGTGCGGCTCAAGCCTATGGAGGCGCGGCAGTGGCGGGCAGCCTGCAAGCGCTGGCCACGCACCCCGCGGTGGACGCGGTGTACATCGCGTCGCCGCCGGCCTTTCACTTGCAGGGCGTGCAGGCGGCCATTGCTGCAGGCAAGCCCTGTTTGTGTGAGAAGCCACTGGCCCATACGGTGGCTGGCGCGCAGGCCTTGCGGGATGCGGTGACGGATTCAGGGCTGCCGGGCTTCCCTTTTGCCGTCAACTTTCCGTTTGCGCGGGGCCAGTCCAGCCGGCGGCTGATGGCGTTGCTGCACAGCGGTGAGTTGGGTGATGTCCGGCAGGCCACCTTGAAGGTTCGTTTTGCCCGTTGGCCCCGCGAGTGGCAGGCCGCAGCCAGCACCTGGCTGGCGGGGCCTGAGCAGGGCGGCTTCACACGCGAAGTGCTGTCGCACTTTGTCTTTCTGGCCCACCGCCTGTTTGGCCCGGCAGCGCTCAAAGATGTGGTGTTGCAACGTGCGCCCGGCGCCGCCGAAACCAGCTTGACGGCAACGTTGGTGCACGCGCACACCACACTGCGCATCGACGCCGCGGTGGCGGGTGACGTGGCCGACTTCAACCGGCTGGAATTGGTGGGCTCCAAAGCCACGGCCGCGCTCAGCGCTTGGCAGCGGCTGGAGTTTCAGGGCCAGGTCAGTGACGGTGTGCCTTCAGGCGCGCTGACACTCGACGCTTTTGCGGACCTGATGGAAGGCCGCGCAGACCACGGCCTGGCCAGCGCCGACGAAGCGCTGGCGGTAGTGCAGGTCATTGAAGCGCTGCTGGCCTGAGAGCGCCCCCAAGGCCGACGACATACGTCGTCCGCCCCCCGAGGGGGATGAGCAAAGTAACCAAGTGACATTTGCTCATGAGCCCGAACCGCACTACAGCGTCAGCGCAAACCCGTCCACCACCGCCGCCGGCGTGCTGACCGACCCCAGCCGCCGTGCACCGTAGGTGTCGCCGTTGGGCATGAGCTCAGGCGTGTCGGTCAGGCCCACCAGGCCGCTGCCAAAGATGCGCAACGCGTCGTCGTCAAAGCGCATCACGTTCACGGGCACCACCAGTTGGCCGTCTTCGACCCAGAAGCAGGCGTAGCGTGTCATGCCGGTCATGCGGCAGGTGGCGCGGTCGCTGTAGTTCAGGTACCAGAGGTTGCTGATGTACAGGCCCGTGCCCAGCGTCTTCAGCAGGTCGGCGTGCGCAATGGTGCCGGCACGCAGGCTCAGCGCCGACGGTGATTCGCCCGCGTCCACGCCGTTGGCTGGCTCGCCGTATTCGGCCGCCGAGCGCGGTGAATTGAGTGTGCCGCCGCTGGCGGGCAGCAGGCCAGCGCTGACCAGCGGCACGCTGGCCGGGCGGGTGAAGCCCTCGGGTGTGAAGAGCGCGGTGGTGCTGTGGGCAAACGCCTCTTCCAGGTGAAAGCCGCTGGCGAACTGCGCTTCGCCACGCTGCAAGCGCATCAGCGAACTGACCCCGGTGCGCCGCGCCTTCAACGAAAAACCGCTCCAGCCCAGCGTGCCCAAGATTTCAGCCACCGCTGAAGCCGACAGCGCCACGCGGTAGGCGCCGGGCTTCAGGGTGCGCGACTCGCGCTCCAGCAGCGGCATGCGTTGGGCGGCCTCTTCCAGGCGGGCCAGAAAAGCCGCGTCGTCCCAGTGGGTGCCGGCGTAGACCGTTTTCACGGCCTTGTCGGCGCGCTGGTAGTGACACCACTCAAAGTGGAAGCTCTCCACCCGGTGCCAATGGCGGCTGCCCAGGCTGTCGGCAAAGGCTTGCGCCACCGGGCCGGCGGCGTAGAAGCCGACGAAGTCTTGCCTCAATCTAACGCCGGCATGGTGGTGTACCAGTTCGATCAGCTGGCCCGCGCTGGGCAGCGCGCCGCGGTCGTCGCGCTGGCTCTGGCTGGGGCTGCTGGGCCGCATCAACCAGGGGTCATCGGCAATCAGTTCGAGTTGGCTGATCAGCAAGGCGCGTTCCGTCTGCAGCCGTGCAGCGTCCAAGGCCGGGTTGCCGCCCAAGCTGAGCCGGCTTTCCACACGGCGTTGGCCTCGTTCAACAGCCAACGTCACATAGGCCTGTTGAACGCCAGTGGCTTGGCGCAGCGCGGCCTGGTTGAAGCGCAGGAACTCGCTGCTCTCGGCGTCCAGGCAGAGCGTGGTGCGGTCCACCGCCGGGTCGGGTGCCAGCAGGGCCTGGGCCAGGGCTTCAAATGCAGCGGGTTCGAGATAGGCCAAGGTGGCGGCGCTGGTGTTGATGGCGCTGGTGGCACTGATCATGGGCACGGTGGCGTTCATGCGGCACCCCCGAACACGTCCACAGCGACAAAGCGACAAGGCGGCGACGCGTGCCCCACACGAATGACCTGCGAAGGTTCGCCCTTGCCGCAAAACGGCGTGCCGCCCACCACCACGGTGCCGGCGTGGCCCACCCCGGCCAGGCTGCGCCAGAAGGTGGCGCTGATGCCGCGGTAGTTGGGGTTGCGCACCACCTCGGCCAGTTGGCCGCCGCGCACCATGCGGCCGTACTCGCAGCCAAACTGAAACTTGTTGCGCGAGTCGTCGATGCTCCACGAGCAGTTGGTGTGCAGCACGACGCCCAGTTCGGTGGCCGCGATCAGCTGTTCCAGGCTTTGGTCGCCGGGCTCGACGTTGAGGTTGCTCATGCGGTCGATCGGCGCGCGGTTCCAGCCGGCCGAGCGCGTGGTGGCCACCGCGCCCAGGCTGTAGCCCAGGGCCTTGGCGCGGGCCTGCGACAGGCTGCCGCCCAGTGGGCGCATCAGTTGGCCGCGTTCGATCAGCAAGGCGCGCTCGGCCGGGGTGCCGTCGTCGTCAAAGGCAAAGCTGGCAAATTCATGCGCCACGGTGGGGTCGTAGCTGACGTTGAGCAGCTCGCTGCCGTAGCGGTAACTGCCAAACATGTCCAGCGTGACAAAGCTGGTGCCGGCAAAGTTGCGCTCGTCGCCCAGGATGCGGTCCAGCTCCAGCGGGTGGCCGATGCTTTCGTGGATCTGCAGCGTCATCTGGTCGGGCATCAAGATGACGTCCATGGTGCCGCTGGGGCAGGCCGCCGCGCCCACCAGTTGCAGCGCTTCGCGTGCCACGCGGGGGCCGTCGGTGCTGCGAAACCCCGAGCGGTCGAGCACTTCAATGCCGCCTTGTTGGCAAAAGCCGTTGTACTGGCCGCCGCTGGACCGAACCTGCGTGACGCCCTGGTCGTGCGCGGTGACCTGGATCGACGGCGTGGTGAACTCCCAGCTCTGCTCGGTGCGTGCGCCGTCGCTGGTGATGTAGAGCTGTTCGGTCAGCACGCTCCACAGCGTGGCGTGGCGATCGACGATGCGCGGGTCACGACCCGAGTCACCACGTTCTGCACCACCCGCACTGGCGCAGACGGCTTGCAGCCAGCCCAGCTTTTCGGGCAAGGTGGCCGTGCTGGCGCTGTGCTGCACCGTGCTGGCATAACGGCCAGAGGCCGTGGATCGCTGGATGTTTTCATAGTCCACCACCGTGCGGCCGGCGCTGGCGCGGGCCAGCACGTGGGCGCGCTCGAACGCGGCGGCCAAGCCGGCTTCAGACAAGTCGGACGTGGCGGCGTAGCCCATGCCACCGTCGACCACGGTGACCATGGCGCCGTCGTCTTGGGACCGACAGGGGGCTTCGGTGACGTCGTCGCGAACGCTCAGCGATTCAGACCTTTCATGCACACCGCGCACGGCCCAGAAGCGGGTGGTGGCGGGTAAACGGCCGGCGGCGCGCCGGGCGTGGGTTTCCAGGGTGTCCAGCATGGGGTGTCCTGCTTGGGGGGTGAAAGGGCAAAGGGCAAAGGGCCTTGTAGGTCTTGTTGGCCCGAGGGCCTGCATTTTGCGCTGCCAGTCGTGGCAGCGCCTGTGGCCAGGGATCTGGCTTGGGATGTGGCCAGCATGCTGCCAGCACATGCTGCCCGCACTGGTTGCCCACACGGGTTGCCCACAAACACGAGTGCCCGATGGGCCTGCCTCAGGCGGGCCTCAGGCAGCGTTCCAGCTGATGGCGCGGCGTGCGCTGCAGCTGGCCCAGCAAGGCATGGGTCACCGGCGCGCCGGCCAGCTGGCTGGCAAAGCGCCGGCCGACGTCGTGCTGCAACTGCAGCAGCAGGTGGGCGGTGGTCTGGGCGTCAGCCAGCGCCCGGTGGGCGCGGCCGCTGTCGGGCAGTTGGTGCAGCACGGCCAAGGTGCCCAGGCGGTGGTTGCTGGCCTGCGGGTACAGGCGCCGCGACAGCAGCAAGGTGCAGGCAAAGTCGTGCGCGGGGTCGGCTTCGCAATCGGCGGCTTGCGCTTCGGCGCGCCAAAAGCCGCGGTCAAAGGCCGCGTTGTGCGCCACCAGCGGGCAGCCACGCGTGAACTGCAACACCTCGCGCATCACCGCGCGCGCTGAAGGGGCGGCGGCCAGCATCTGGTTGCTGATGCCGGTGAGCTGTTCGATGAAAGGTGGCACCCAGGCGCCGGAGTTCATCAAGCTCTGAAAGCGTCCGACGATCTGGCCGTCCTGTACCAGCACGGCGGCGATTTCAGTGGCGCGTGCACCCTGGGCGGGCGAGATGCCGGTGGTTTCAAAGTCGATGACGGCGAGGGTCTCCATGGCGCGCGGCATTGTCGCCGCAAGCCCAGCCGGCTTTGCGGCGCAGGACCAGCATGGCCCCAGCTTCGATCCGAATCAGGCTTTGGTGTCTTCCTGAATCATGGTTTCGGCAAAGCCGATCACGGGGCCGTCGTCGTCATGGGCTGTGGCGCGCTGCGATTTGGGCGCGCTGGGCTTGCGGGCCTGGCGTAAGGTGTTCATGCGCTCGGACAGCTCCCGGCGCAGCCGCGTCGCTTCGTGGCTGCTGGCCGATGCGGGTGGCACCAACGGGCCTGACGCCGCCGGCCGCGAATGGGCAGCAGGCCGAACGATGCGCAGGTTGCGCTGAGGGCGCCGCTGCAGGCGTGGCCAGATCCAGGCCACCGCCGCGATGACCACAGCCGTCAGTAAAAGGGCAATGAGCTCGTTCATCATGGTCATGCCGCTCCTGGTCGGTGAAGGAAACGCGGGCTCGTGGCCCTGTTGTTGTGAGCGCCAGTCTAGGCTCAAGTGGCTGCTTGCGCACCATCCCCCGTGCGGGGTTGGCATGCGAACTAGGGGCCTGTCGGACTTGGGGCGTCGAAGCGAAATTTGGCCCCAGCGAGGACAGTTTTTGCCGGGCTTGCAGGCCCATAGCCATAGCTATGGGACAAAAGG
>JAYVSX010000056.1:0-5903 GCA_043774975.1 Rubrivivax sp. | reverse complement strand
GGCAAGGGCAAGGGCAAGGGCAAGGGCAAGGGCAAGGGCAAGGGCAAGGGCAAGGGCAAGGGCAGCTGCCTTCCCTGAAGTTGTGTCGGCTTCAGGGTTTGGGCTGTTGTCGCCTCAGCTCGCCAAGGCCTTGACCACCTTCAACAGCTCGACCAAGGCGCCTGCCTTGCGCCCCTGAATCGAAGGCCCGACCACAAAGTCCCACTGGTCGGCCACGGTGCGCCAGGCCTTGGGTGCGGGCGCCCGCCGGTGCAGGTCTTCATAGCGGCTTCGCAGGGCGTCCAGGTTGGCGGGGTCGGGGTCCTTGAGGAGCACCTCGTAGGCGTCGAGTTCGATCTGGCCGGCTTCGGTCCAGAAGTCGGGTGCGATCTCTGATTTGGCGCGCAGGCTGGCTCGCACCGCCGCGATTTGCGGGGCACTGGGCGAAGCGGCGCCCTTCGGGTCCAGCCGGTGGTGGCGCAGCTGGCCGGCCAGTTGATTCAGCGCCGGGTAAAACCATTCGTTGTTGTCTTCTTCTTGTGCGCGCACCTGTGCAAATTGATAGGCCTGGTCCATCTGGGTCAACCAGCTGGCTTCTTCCCTGGCATTGCCAGCCAGGTGTTCCACCCGCGCCTGGCGCTTGCAGGCCGAGCCCACCAAACTCCAGCGTTCGGACGTGGGCTGCAAGGCGACCAAGGCCTTGAGCAGCACAAAGCCCTCGGTCACGGTTTCGCGTGCGGCGGCGAAGTCGTCGGCGTTGGCCGCCCCCTTTTTGCCCCGCAGCCGCTCGAAGCCTTGGCGCGCCAGCAGATTGCCCAGGTGTTCGTTGACCTTGATCGACGCGCTGCTGTCCTTGCTTTTCAGCGCCCGGCGGTACCAGTCGATGGCCGGGTCGAAGGCACCGGCTGCGGCATAGGCCACCCCAAAGGCCTCGGCTACGGCACCCATGTTGCCCCAGGCCTTGCCGTGCTTGCCCTCCAAGAAACCGATGCGCGACAGCTGCCCTTGCGCTGGGCGGCCCTCCCATTCCGAGCCCACCGCCAGCGTCTCCAGCGCGGTGGCCAGGCCCAGCGGGGATGCAATGCCGGCGTAAACGTCTTGCAGTGGCACCACCGGTCCTTGCGCGTCGCCGGTGCGCGCAGCCAGTTGCCAGTCTGGGTCGCCGTAACACTGGTAGGCCGCCCAGGTGTTGCCGCCCATGCGCCAGGCCAGGTCGCGTGCTTCGCCCACCGCGTTGGCGAAGGTGTCGCCGGCCAACAGCCGCTCGTAAAAGCGCATGGCAAAGGCTTTGGCAGGTTCGTCCTCTACGGCCCAGCCCGCGGCGACCACGCAGCGCACGCCGATCTTGATGAGCTGCTCGGCCACGCCGGCGGCAAAGCCAGCGGCCTGGAATTCACGCGACTGGGTTGCAGCGCTGCTGATGGCCGCCAGATGGCAGCAGTTGACAAACACCAGTTCGGGCACCGTGCGCATGGCGGCAATCTCGTTGGGCCCCAGGAAGGCCTTGCCGGAGAGCACCACGCCGCCTTTAGCCGACGCTTCGCCATGCCCGCTGATGTGCAAGATGCGCCAAGGGCGCTCGAGCAGCGCGTTGATGATGGGGCGCGCCCGTTCTTTGTACAGCGCCTGCACCCGGCCAGCGCCCATGGCGCGCTGAAGCAGTTCGCTGACCGCGTGCGCCTCGGCCAATGCGGCGTCCAGCGGGCCGTACTCGGGGCGGTCGATGTAGGGCTCGCCGATGACCAGCACGGCGTCGTCGGCGATGGCGTCGGCGCGCGCTGCCATCTGGTTGTCCTTGAGCTGCATCTTGCGCAGCATGCGGCTGCGCAACGACCAGGGCCGCGTGTCGACCGCCTTGCCGTCGACCGGTGTGTCCAGCAGTTCCCAGGGAATGGCGGCCGAGCGCACGTCCAGTTCCAGCAGCAGCCGGGTGGTGCCGCCCAGGTAAGGCTCGATTGCCGGCGGCACCAGCAGTTGAAACAGCGTGCGGCCCAGCTGGGCATCGCTGTTGGTGTCGGTGGCGGCGGTCTTGACCAGCTCTTCGACCAGTGCCACCTGCGTGCTTTGCTCGCGCAGGTCGTTGCGGGCGCGCCGGCTGTCCAGCGCAAACTCGACCATGCCGGTACTGCTGCTGACCACGCGAATGAAGTCGTAGTCGGCGCCGCGGTAACCGGCGTCCAGCGGCCGGCGCAGGCCGCCGGTGCCGGACCGGACACATTCGTCGACTTGGTACCGGTCCTTGGCGGCGGCCTGCAGGCTTTGCAGTTCGCGCCAGGCTTCGCTGGCGCGGTCCAGGTACAACTCCACCAGTTGCAGGCGTGACACCAAGGGCCAGGGCGTGTGGTCACCACGCTGGTTGGCTTCATGCACGCGCTGGTTGGCGTCGGCCACACCTTGTGCGATGGCGCGTGCAGCCGCCCCGGCGGTGATGCCAAACCCGCCACTGCCCAGCAGCGTGGCGGCCATCTTCACCGGGCCTTCGCTGCCGTCGCGGGCCTGCTCTTCGGCGCGCCGCTGCAGCCAGCCCAGCACCGCCTGGCGCACCGACGCGGCCAGCACCGGTTCGCGCAGCTTGCCTTCTTCGCCCAGGCCCACCACCACCACGGCCGGTGGTTGGCCCAGGCCCGAGGGCACGCTGGGGTCGCGCAGCGTGTTGATGAAGACCTGGTGCGAGCCAGGCGCTTCGGGGTAGAAATTGGAGTTGAGCGACAGCGCCGTGCTCATGGTGCGGCCGATCAGGCCGTCGACCACGCGCTCGGTGCCAGTCAGGGCCAGCGACTTGTAGTGGCCCACCAGCAGGGTCTGGCGAATAAAGGACAGGTTGCCGTTGACCACGCCGACCGAGAGCTGCTCATCAGGCGCCACCGCGGTGGACGACGCCGGCTCTGCAGGGGCGTCGAAGGGGGTGTCCAACAGCCCGTCTTCGGCCGGCGCAGGCGCAGCCCGTCGACGGCTGCGCGACGGGC
This sequence comes from Rubrivivax sp., assembly GCA_043774975.1. GTDB lineage: Bacteria > Pseudomonadota > Gammaproteobacteria > Burkholderiales > Burkholderiaceae_C > Rubrivivax. The sequence continues at coordinate 2,958 of JAYVSX010000056.1, read as the reverse complement.
GGCTCAGCACGTGCTGCAGCCCTGCGCCTGGGCCTGCACCTCCAGTTGCGCCCGCACCCGCACCTGCACCTGCACTGCGGGTGGCCGCTGCGGCCGCAGCCAACCGAGGCAGCCGCTCGGTGTCGCCTTGCAGCAGCAGCTCTTCAAACGCCGCAAAGGCGTGTTTGGCGCTGGGCAGGCTGCCGTGGTCGGCGTCCAGTGTCCAGGTGGGCACCTCAGGCAACAGCGCCATTTGCAGCGGTACGCGGCCGTCGCCACCGTCGACGGCGTTTCGGTAGACAAAACCTTCTTCGCTGGACTGCTCAAAACCGTCGGGCGTGAACTTGGAGCGCCCCACCACCATCAGCACCTTGCCGCTCTTGAAGTCGCCCAGCAGCGTGCGACGTTGGTCGTCCAGCCGTTGGCGCAGTTGGCGGGCCTGGTCCAGCACCGCCTGCGGCGGAATGCCCCATTCGTAGACCGCCACGGCCTCGTCTCGGCCCTCGCTTTGCATCCAGTTGCGGTGCCACCAGCTGCGCTCGCGCAGCAGCTGCATGTCGTCGCGCGCCAGCTTGCGCCAGGTGTCTTCTTTGTCCAGCGCCAGACTGGCGTCGGTCAAGCCGGCCTGCAGCTGCATGAAGCCCGGCATCTGGGCCATGATCTGACGCGCTTCCTGGTCCTGGAAGGGCGAGCCCACGGCGGTGAGCGTGTTGCTGAAGGTGTCGTCACCGGTCAGCGCCTGCATCGGCGCCCAGGAGCCGCCGTTGGGCGTGCCCAGCATCAGCAAGCGTGCACCCGGGCGCGACATCAGGCGCTGCCAGACGGCGGGCTTTTCCAGCTGCATGGTGCGCGCCACCACGCCGCCCATCGAGTGCACGATGAGGCGCACCGCCTGGCCGCTGCTGGCGCGGGCGTCGAGTTGTCTTTCCACCTCGATGGCCAGTCGGCGGGCTTCTTCTTCGATGGGGCGGCGCCAGTCGAAGTCGAACACCACCACCTCGTGGCTCTTGTTCAGGTGTTCGATCAAGGCGCCGTAGATCAGGCTGATCGGGCCGTCGGGCAGCACGTTGTCGCCGCCGTCGCTCTGGTAGCGCAGCTGGTCAAAGCCGCCCAGCAGGCGCAGGCCCAGCCAGATGCGCTTGCCTTTGACTTCCAGGTTGCTGCCCAGCAAGCCGGGTAGCACGATCACGCAGGGGCGCTGGCCGTGGGGTTCAAGTTGCGGCGCAGCGTTGCTGCGCAGGCTGCGGGCGCTGCGCACGCCGTCCGATGTTTCGCCGGCCCAGGACAGCGGCCCGATGGGCTTGAAGCCAGCCGGGCTGCTTTGGGTCAGGCCCTCGACCACCGCGTCCACCGTCAAGGCGTTGCGAAAGTAGGCGAAGTGGGTGGCCTTGCCACTTTGGTCCAGCATGAAGCTGGCGCCGCCCACCCGGGGTGAGCCGCCGTACATGGATCGGGTGTGGACCACGATGTCGTTGTCGGTCCAGTAAAACGCATCGGCCAGCAGGGTCTTGACCCAGCTGCCGATGCTGTCGCCCTGCAGGTCACCGGCCACCACGCGCAGGTCGCCGGGAATGCGGCTGTCAGGGCGGTTGAGCCACTGCACCAGGGCGCTGCCGGGCATCATGGCTTCCAGGCCCGGGATCAGGGCCGGGTCGGCACGGCGTTCGGCCACGGCGTTGAGGAAGTCCACCACTTCGGCCGCCACCAGCGCGCCCGTTGCCTTGAGGGTCCAGGTCAGCACCGACAAGTACGCGTCCAGCCGGCGCGACGCCAGCAAGGTGCCACGCGCCGGGCAGGCCACGCGCACCACACGTTCAACCTGGATGTTCTTCTTGACGATGGCCTTGAGCAGCTGGTCCATCTCTTCACGCTGCGTTTGGTAGGCGTCGCCCGTGAAGGGCTCAAGGTCGCGGGCATCGATGCGACGTTGCCCCGCCAGGCGGGCCAGCACTTCGGCCACCAGGCCGCCGCGTGAGTGCGTCAGCAGGTGCAGGCGCGCGCCATCGGGCATGGCCTTGACGAGGGTCAGCGCGTTGGCAAAGGGGCTGGCGCCCAGCGTCGGGTGGTCCAGCGCATAAACACGTTGGCCGTAGTGGGCAAACAGGCGCTCCACACGGCGCGGGTGCTCGTCCCATAACTTGCCAAAGGTGCTGACGGTGTCAACAAAGGTGCCGTGGATCAAGACCAGGATGGGGCCGCCGTCCGCTGCGGCAGGAACCGCCTTGCACAGTCGGTCGCTCTGGCCTTTCAGTGCGGTGAGGCCGCCGCTGCTGGGCAGGCTGTAGACGCCGGGCAGCACCTGCCCGTCCACCTTGGCCACCACGCCACTGGCGGCCAGGTCGGCCACGGCGCCGTCGTACTTGCCAAAGCACAGCACATCAATGCCAGCCAGGATCAGCTTGCCGACCAGCCCGCGCGTGCGCTGCGGTGACGCGCTGGCCATGCCTTGCCAGCCCAGGTCGGCGCCCACCTCCACCTCACGGGGTGCCTGCGGGGCCCCGCGCGTGCGCTTGCGCGGCCCCATGCCCAGCAGCAGGTCGCGTGCGGTCTCGGGGTGCAGCGTGAGCGACGGGCCGTCGGCCAGGTGCAGCACGACCACGTCTTCGTCGGGAATGGCCGACAGGCGCAACTGCTCGCCGCCTGCGCGGGTGGCGCCCACGCGCACGGAAGCCTTGACACGTGGTGCCGGCCCTGAACCGGTGCCACTGGCACTGCGGGTGGCGCCCACGGTTTGCAGCTGACCGCTGACGACAAAGGTGATCGCTTCTTTGCTCGAGGTGGCCATGCGTTGAACTCCGGTTGATGCGCTGCGCAAGCAGGCGAGCATCGTCGCAAAGTGGCGCCAGATCAAGCCGGGCCGACACCCCGGCGTTGTGTTGAGCTAGGAGCCTGTCGGACTTGGGGCGTCGAAGCGAAATTTGGCCCCAGCGAGGACAGTTTTTGCCGGGCTTGCAGGCCCATAGCCATAGCTATGGGACA
>JAYVSX010000055.1:0-9811 GCA_043774975.1 Rubrivivax sp. | reverse complement strand
TATCTGTTGCGGGCTGAACTGCCGCTGGGGCAGGTCACGGGTGGCGACATCGTGGTGGTGGGTGACCCCCTGGTGCGCGCTCGCTTGCGCGGCCAGGTGGTGGCCGTGGGCGCGCAGTGGGTGGCTGGGCGGCGTTTCGACGTGGCGGTGGTGGAGCTCTTTGGCGATGTGCAGCGGGGTGACGCCTCGACGCGGGTTGACGGCGCCATCGTGATCGACCGGGCCAGCGGGGTGCTGCTGCGGCTGGACCTGCGCAGCGCTGACGCCAGTTTTTCACTGCAGCGGCGTCTGATGCGGGTGGAAGCGGCGGCGCAGTGACAGGGCGCAGGCAGACACAACTCTTTACCGGGCCTGCACAGCCCGTACACCGGGGCGGCGCAGCATCAGAACCGTTGCATCCACACCCCACAGGAACCCACCTTGAAAACCCTCTCTTCGAAATCCCCTCTGATCGCCTGGCGCATGCTGCTGGCCACCTTGCTCGTGGCGGTGGCAGCCGGCGTGTCGCAAACCGCCATGGCGGGCCCGCACGGTGGCCTGGGTGGCCTGGGTGGCCACCCGGGCGCTGGCGGTCGCGGCATGATGGGCGACGCACACCACATCGAGCGCATGCTTGACAGTGTCAACGCCACGCCAGAGCAACGCGCGCAAATCAAGCAGATCATGCAAGCCGCCCGCACCGACATGAAGGCCCAGCACGAAGCCGGCCGCGCCTTGCGCCAACAAAGCCAGGCCCTGTTTGCCCAGCCCAACGTGGACGCCCGGGCGCTTGAGACCCTGCGCCAGCAGATGGTGGCCCAACACGACCAGGCCAGCAAACGCAAGCTGCAGGTCATGTTGGACGTGAGCCGCGTGCTCACGCCAGAACAGCGCAAGACCATGGCCGAGCGTTTGGACAAACGCCAGGCCATGATGGAGCGCCACCGCTCGGAGCGTGACTCGATGGAGCGTGCGCCGCGCTGAGGGCGCCAAGTCTGACCTCTTGTTTTCCTCGGCGGCCTGCCTTCTGGTGGGCCCTTTGGCCCCTGTGCTTTTTGCACCGGGGCGTTTTGCTGTTCCAGGGAGCGCCACTTGACAAGCCGACTGCTGCTGATCGATGACGACCTGCGCCTGACCGACATGGTGGGCGGCTATTTGCGCAACAACGGTTTTGATGTGGAAACCGCGGGCTCGCTGGCCGCTGGCCGCGAGCGCTTAAAACAGAACACCTTTGACGCCTTGCTGCTCGACCTGATGCTGCCCGACGGTGACGGCCTGGACTTCACCCGTGAACTGCGCGCCCAGGCCCGCACCCGCCGCCTGCCGCTGTTGATGCTGACCGCCCGTGGCGAGTCGATGGACCGCATCGTGGGTCTGGAGCTGGGGGCCGACGACTACCTGCCCAAGCCCTTCGAGCCGCGTGAGCTGCTGGCCCGCGTGAAGGCGCTGTTGCGCCGCGCGGCGCCCGAGCCTGGCGACGACGAAGTGCTGGTCTTTGGCAAGCTGGAAGTCGACCTGGGTGCCCGCCAAGCCCGTCTGGCGGGCCAGGCCTGCGATCTCACCAGCCACCAGTTCGAGCTCTTGACCGTGCTGGCCAAAAGCCCCGGCCGGGTCTTGTCGCGCGACCAGATCATGGACACGCTCAAGGGCCATCCAATGGAGGCCTTTGACCGCAGCATCGACGTGCACATCTCGCGCATCCGAGCCGTCATCGAAGACGACCCCAAGGCTCCCAGGCGGGTCCTGACGGTGCGCGGCTCCGGCTACGTGTTTGCCAAGAAGCAAGACGGCGAATGAAGTCGTGGCCCTGCAGTTGTGGCCATGCAGTCGTCATGCGGAAAACGCGTCCATGCAGGCCAACCCGTGGCAGCCAACGCATGACCTCAGGTCGATGAAGTTGCCCTCATGAAGTCACTCTACCTGCGCATCTACCTCACCGTGGTGGTGGCGCTGGCCTTGTTTGCCCTGGTCTCGGGCTGGCTGGTGCAGCGGCACCTGGATCAGCAGCGCTTGCGCAGCGAAGGCGTGGCCCAGGAGCGGGCAGAAGGTGTGGCCCGTGAGCGGGCCGAAGCCTGGGGCGAACTGCTGCAGCTCGCGCTGCCGCCGGCCGCGGTCTCGGCGGCCGAGCAAGCGGCGGGGTTGCGCGATTGGTCACAGCGCCTGCGGCTGCCGATGGCGCTGGACGATGCCCAGGGCCAGCGCATTGCGGCCAGCGACTCTTTCCTGCGCCGCGATCTCAACACCTCGGAGATGGCCGCGCGCTTGCGACCGATACGCATGGACGACGGTCGAACCTTGTGGGTGCCACGTGCCAACCCAGCCCGCATGGGCGGCGCCAACCGCCCGCCCGACATGGGCCCGCCCTGGTTTCGCGGCGGCCCCAAGAGCTGGCCCGAAGGGGCGGGCCTGGCGGCGCTGCTGGTGGTGCTCTTTGCGGCGGTGGCGCTGGGGGCTTGGCCCGTGGTGCGCCGGCTGACCCGCCGGCTCGAAGCCCTGAAGCAGGGCGTCGAGGCTTTTGGCGCCGGTGCCTTGGACCAGCGGGTGGCCGAAGATGGGCAGGACGAAGTGGCGGCGGTGGGCGCCAGCTTCAACCGCGCGGCAGGTCGCATCGAAGCGCTGCTGCGCGCACACCAAAGCCTGCTGGCCAACGCCAGCCACGAGCTGCGTTCGCCGTTGGCGCGCCTGAAGATGGCGGTGGCGATGATGGAAGACGCGGCTGGGCCCCAGCGCGTGGCCTTGCGCCAAGAGATCCACACCAACATCGCCGAGCTCGACGCCTTGGTGGAAGAAGTCTTGCTGGCCAGTCGCCTGGACGCCAGCCACCAGGTCGACCTGCACAGCCGCGTTTCGCTGCTGGCCGTGGCGGCCGAAGAGGCGGCGCGTGTGGGTGCGCAAGTCGAAGGCCAGGACGTGCAGGTCAACGGTGACGAAAGGCTGTTGCGCCGCGCGGTGCGCAACCTGCTGGAAAACGCCCAGCGCTATGGCGGCCAGCAGATCGATGTTGAACTGCTGGCGCTGGATGGCCGCGTGAACCTGCGGGTGTGCGACCGCGGGCCCGGCGTTCCGCCCAGCTACCAAGAGCGCATCTTCGAACCGTTTTTCCGTCTGCCCGGTCATGCCGAGAAGGCCGGTGGCGTGGGCTTGGGGCTGGCCCTGGTGCGGCAGATCGCGCAACGCCATGGGGGTGACGTGTCATGCGAGCCCCGTGTGGGCGGCGGCAGCTGCTTTGTGATCAGCCTGCCGGCGGCTTGACGGCTTGAGCGTTGTTGCCGTGGCTTGAAGCCGCTTTCTGGCGCAGCACCCAAAGCAGAATGGCGGTGAGCGCTGCCGCGGCCAGCACCAGGCCCGCCGTTGAAGCAAACCAATAACCTTGGGCACCTTGCAGGGCCGCTGGCACGTTGCCAGGGACGTTGAAGGCCAGCACGTAGCCGCCGCCCAGGCCCACACCCCACAGCGCGGCCACATAAACCAGCACCGATACCACGCTGATCTTGTAGGCCCGCAGCACCATGGCTGCGATGATCTGCGCGGCGTCGGCGATGTGAAAAACAGCCACCCAGGCCAGCAAGGGCAGCGCGGCGGCGATCACCAGTTCGTTGCTGGTGTAGACCTGCAGCACGGGCTCGCGCAGCCAGAAAAACAGCATGCCGACGGCTGTGGCCAGGCCACAGCCGATGATCAGACCATGCCGCCCCAACGTTCGCGCATCGAGTGCATCGCCCGCACCAATGCGCTGGGCCACCAAGGTGCTGGTGGCGTTGCCCAGCGCCAAAGGCAGCATGAACATCAGCGACACCACGTTCACCGCAATCTGGTGCCCGGCAGCCGGCGTGGTGCCCAGGCGCGCAATGAAGATGGCCATCATGCTGAAACCTGAAACCTCCACCATGATCGACAGGCCCAGCGGCAACCCCAGCTTCAGGTGCTGCGCCAGCAGTGGCCACTGGGGGCGGTCCAGCCCGCGTCCCCACAGCGCAAAACGTTGGTAAAACGGGTCGCGCCGCAGCACCACCCAGGCCGCCAACACCTGGGCCCACATGGCCACCAAGGTGGCCACGCCACAACCCTCCACGCCCCAGGCCGGCAGGCCCAGAGAAGGCACGCCAAACACCAACGCCGCCGACAGCGGCGCCTTGATGAGCAGCGCCGAAAGCTGGATCAGCATCACCGCCTTGGGCCGCGATACGGCGGTGTTGAAGCCCCGGTAAATCGTGAAGAGCATGGAAGCGGGCAATGAAAACGCCAGCGCCATCAAATAGCCGCGCACCTTGTCTGCCACGTCAGGCGTGACCTTGGACAAGGCCAGAAAGGGGTAGGGAAAGGCCAGCAATGAACAGCCCAACACAGACAGCGCCAACGCCAGCCACAAGGCCTGGTGCACTTGACGGCCAGCGTCGGCCCATTTCTTGGCGCCGTAGAGCTGCCCGACGATGGGCGACAGCGCCATCAACACCCCCATCAGGCCAATGAAGACGGTGATGTAGGCCGCGCCACCCACCGCCAGCGCGGCCAGGTCGTTGGTGCCGGCGCGGGCCACCAGCAAGGTGTCGATGGTGCCGAAGGCCAGCACCGACAGCTGGCCCACCAGCACAGGCCAGGCCAGTGGGCGAATGCGAGACCAGCTCTCGGTCAGGCGACCGGGCGAACGAGCCGAGGCGTCGGCAGGTCGGCTCAAGGGTTCACTCAAGTCGGCCCGGCGCCGTCACCAGCGTCTGCAAACACGTGGGCCAGCGGATGGTCCACGCCCGTGGCTTGGCGCGCGCGCTCGGCATAACGGTTGAAGCGCCAGGCCGTTGCCTGCAGTGTGATGCGGCGCCAGACGCTGCGTTTGTGCGCGGGTGTGAAACCCGGCCAATGCTGCACCTCTTCAAAGCTGCGTCCGCACCCTTTGCATTCGGCGTCGCCTTGGCTGGTGGAGCAAATGGCGATGCAGGGTGCGTCGGGCGTGCTGTCGTACCAGGCCATCCAGGCCGCGCGGGCTTTGGCCGGCATGCTGGTTTCGTCACACAGGCTCTCGCGGTAATAGACCAGCAAACCGTAGACCTCGGCCAGCGCGCGGACCTCGGCGCTGGCGCTGATGCCGTCGGGCGACGGCGAGCGCTGGCGCCACCAGTTGATGGCCGACTCGATGTCGGTGATGTGGATGCCGGTGGTCTGCTGCATGGGGGGGTGGAGTTTACCCAGCCGTCCTGTGCGCTCAGCCCATGTGCGCTCAGCCCGTGCGCCCAGCCCGCGCCGACCCTGCGCGCAGCGTGGCAGCAGCGCGCAGGCCTTTTCGAGCCCGGGCGCTCAGGCTGGCGCGTAGCCAGCGTTGCTCAGCTGCTGAACCAAGGCCTCGCGCGGCACGGTGCTGTCGACCTGAACCTGGCGCTTGGTTACGTCGGTCTGGACCTTGGCCGCCGGGTCAAGTGCTTGCACAGCCTCGGTGATGGCGCGCACACAGTGGCCGCAGGACATGTTGGGGATCTGGAACTCTTGCATGGTGGTTTGTCAGGTCGGTGGATCGAGAGCCGCACTGTGCCACCTCTGGGCTCCTCCGGGCACAGTGCGGGCACAGTGCGGGCAAGGGATTACAGTGTGCTCCCTAGATCCCTTGATGAGGCGCAAAGCGCCGCCATTTGCAACCCATGTTGACAGCCACAGCTGGTTCACCCGCGCTGGCCGCTTCCGTCGCTGGCGTCCCGTCGGCTTGGTCGGTGGTGGGCATGACCTGCGCATCGTGTGTCGGACGGGTCGAGAAAGTCGCAGGTGCAGTGCCCGGGGTTTTGCAGGCCGATGTCAATCTGGCCACCGAGAGTCTGCAAATCCTGAGCGGCCCCGATTTCGAGCCCCAGGCGCTGCGGCAGGCCATGTTGCAGGCCGGTTATGAGCTGCCGTCGCAAAGCCTTCAGCTGGCCATCGAAGGCATGACCTGTGCATCGTGCGTCGGCCGGGTTGAGAAGGCCTTGCGCCAGGTGCCCGGTGTGTTGGACGTGAGCGTCAACCTGGCCACCGAAGCCGCCACCGTGACCATGAGCCAGCGCACCGACGCGCAGTGGCTGAGTGCGGCGGTGCAGAAAGCCGGCTATCAGGTGCAGCTGCCGCAAGCCGCGGCAACCGGCGCCCGCCCGCGGCCGGGCTTGAGCGAGGGGCAGCGCGTGGTGCTGGCGGCCCTCTTGTCGGCGCCGCTGGTCTTGCCCATGGTGGCCATGCTTTGGGGGCAGCACTGGATGCCACCACCGCTGTGGCAGTGGCTGTTGGCCACCCCCGTGCAGTTCTGGCTGGGCGCGCGCTTTTACCGGGCCGGATGGGGCGCTTTGCGCGCAGGCACTGGCAACATGGACTTGCTGGTGGCCCTGGGCACCAGCGCCGCTTATGGCCTGAGCGTCTACACACTGCTGCAGTCCAGCGGCCACCCCAGCCCTGACCTCTACTTTGAAGGTTCGGCGGTGGTCATCACGCTGGTCCTGCTGGGCAAGTGGCTGGAGGCACGTGCCCGCCGCCAGACCACCGAAGCCATCCGCGCGCTGCAGGCGCTGCGACCCGAGTCGGCCCGGGTGCGCCGCAACGGTGTGGATGCGAACGTGCCGTTGGCCCAGCTGCTGGCGGGTGACCTGGTGGTGGTGCTGCCGGGTGAGCGCCTGCCGGTGGACGGTATCGTTTCTGAGGGGCACAGCGACGTTGACGAATCGCTGATCACTGGCGAAAGCCTGCCGGTGTCGCGTGGCATTGGCGAGCCCGTGACGGGCGGTGCGGTCAATGGCGGCGGCTGGCTGCTGGTGCGGGCCACCACCTTGGGCGCCGAGAGCGTGCTCAGCCGCATCGTGCGCCTGGTGGAAACGGCGCAGGGCAACAAAGCGCCGATCCAGCGTTTGGTCGACCAGGTCAGTGCGGTGTTCGTGCCGGTAGTGCTGGCCTTGGCCCTGCTGACGCTGCTGGGCTGGGGCCTGGGCGGCGGCGCCGGTGACTGGCATGCCGGTGTGCTGCACGCGGTGGCGGTGCTGGTCATCGCCTGCCCTTGTGCGCTGGGCCTGGCCACGCCAGCGGCCATCATGGCGGGCACCGGCGTGGCGGCTCAACGCGGCATCCTGATCAAGGACGCGCAGGCGCTGGAACTGGCCCACGCCATCAAGACCGTGGCCTGGGACAAGACCGGCACCCTCACGGTGGGCAAACCGCGCCTGGTGCAAGCCCAGGCCCGTGTCGGTTCGCGACGGGCGCTGTTGCGCCTGGCTGCAGCCTTGCAAGCGGGCAGCAGCCACCCGCTGGCGGTGGCCGTGCTGCAGGCTGAAGGCGAGCGCGAAGGTGCAGACGTCAATTTGGGTGAAGGTGCTGAAGGTGCAGGTGCAGATTTGGACTCAGGCGCAGACCCAGACCCAGACGCTGCGGCCAGCCAGCTGCACACCGCGGCGGGCCGCGGCGTCGCGGGCTGGGTGGCGGGCTTCGAACTGCGCCTGGGCAGCGCTCGCTGGATGCAGGAAAGCGGTGTGCAGTTGGACCGCGTTGCACAAACAGTGGCCGCGCAGCAAAGCGCCGGTTGCACGGTGTCCTACCTGGCGCGCGCCAAGGGTGGCTGGTCCGCTGGCGCTGCACCCGAGCTCGTGGGTTGGATGAGTTTTGGCGACAGCGCCAAACCGGGTGCGGCGGCGGCCATCGCGCGGTTGCGCGCCATGGGCGTGCGTTCGGTGCTGCTGTCGGGCGACAACCGCGGCGCAGCCGAACACCTGGGTCAGCAGCTGGGCTTGCAAGACATCCGCGCCGAGGTGCTGCCGCAGGACAAGTCGCGCATCGTGTCCGAGCTCAAGGCCGCGGGTGCGGCCGCTGGCCACCGCGTGGCCATGGTCGGCGACGGCATCAACGACGCGCCAGCCCTGGCGGCGGCCGACGTGGGCATGGCCATGGGCACGGGCACCGACGTGGCGATGCACGCCGCCGGTGTGACGCTGATGCGCGGCGAACCGGGTCTGGTGGCCGACGCCATCGACATCAGCCGGCGCACCTACGCCAAGATCCGCCAGAACCTGTTCTGGGCCTTTGTGTTCAACACGGTGGGCATTCCTTTGGCGGCCTTCGGAATGCTCAGCCCGGTCATCGCCGGTGGCGCCATGGCCATGAGCAGCTTTGCGGTGGTCAGCAATGCCTTGTTGCTGAAGCGCTGGAAGGGCGGCGGCTGAAAGACGCGCGGATTGACGCGGTGCCTGTGCCGCCTCAAACCCCGTGATCAAGCCACGCGGTGCCACTCCGCCAGTGAACTCATGTCCAGGTCCCATCCCGTCAACGGCGCGGCCAGGCGTTTGTTCAGCGCGCTGACGTTCAAGCGAAATATCAGCGGGATCAGGTAACCGTCGCCACAGACCAGATCGTTCATGCGGATGAACTGCGCGGCGCGCTTGACCGGGTCGAGCTCCGTTTCGGAGGCCCGGTACAGCTTGTCGTACTCGTCGCTGCGCCAGCGCAGCGCGTTGCGACCCTGCCACTTGTTGGACTTCTGAGCGACTTCCCAAGACACGTAGCGGTCCATGAAGCGCTCGGGGTCGGGCTGGCCCATGCCCGACGCGTACATCTGCATGTCGGCCTGGAACCGCCCGTTGGTGTCGGGGTTGCTCACATCGGCCGAGAAAAACACCGCCGAGGTCACGCCCTTCAGTTCCACGTCGATGCCGGCGCGCTGAAGGGCGCTCTTGATCACGCTCTGCGTCTTTTGGCGCGCGGCGTTGATGGAGGTCTGGAACACCAGCTTGAGCTTGCGCCCGTCTTTCTCGCGCACGCCGTCGGCGCCCTTTTTCCAGCCGGCCGATTCCAACAGCGCCGCGGCTTTGTCGGGGTTGAATTCGGGCCGCAGGTTGTTGGAGCGAAAGCGCGGTGGGTTGTGCACGATGTTGGGCGTGGCCACGCCGGTGCGACCGTAGATGAACTCTTGAATGCCCAGGCGGTCGATGCACAGGTTGACCGCCTGGCGCACGGCCGGGTCTTTGAACAGCGGGTGGCGGGTGCTGATGTGGGAGCGCTCACCGTCGACTTCGGTGCCGGGGTCGCTGGCGTTGAGCATGATGAATTCCATGGTGCCGCCAGGGGACAACGAAACGCTGCCCTTGCCACCCGCCTCCATGCGCTTGAGCACGTCGTCTTCGACCTGCAGGTTCCAGCCAAAGTCGTATTCGCCGCTTTGCAACACGGCGCGTGCGGCTGAGGTCGCGTCGCCGCCGCCTTTGATCTCGATCGCGTCGAAGTGCGGTCGGTTCGGGCCGTGGTAATTGGGGTTGAGCGTGCCACGCAGCAGGTCGCCCGGCTTGAACTCGGCGAACAGATAAGGCCCGGTGCCCACGGGTTTGAAGTTGGCCGCGGCCTCGCGCGATTTGGCGCCGATGAAGGGCGCAAAGATGTGGCGCGGGATGATCGACCCCACGCAGTAGGGGCTGGCCCAGAAGGGCGTGGGTTTGTCGAACACCACGCGCACCGTGTGGCTGTCCTCCTTGATCAATCGCAAATCGCGAAAGTTGCCGCTGGTGGTGGCGGCGGTGGCGGGGTCGCTGGCGTAGGCGGCGTTGAACAGCAGGTCGTCGGCGGTGAAGGGTTGGCCGTCGTGCCAGGTGACGTTGGGCTTGAGCTTCCAGACCACGCTGCGCCCATCCGCGGCCACGCCGCCGTTGGCGCGGCTGGGGATCTGTGCGGCCAGGACCGGCTGCAGTTCGCCGTTGATGTCCCAGCGCGCCAGCGGTTCGTAGAAGACGCGCGCACCGTCGGCGTCTTTGGTGCCAGTGGAAAAGTGCGGGTTCAGTTGGGTCGGGCCTTGCCACAGCAGGATCTTGAGCACACCGCCACCGCCGCGGCGCGTGGGCCGGTAGACAAAAGG
>JAYVSX010000054.1:0-3316 GCA_043774975.1 Rubrivivax sp. | reverse complement strand
CATACAGCGGCACCCGAAGCTGCTTGAAGTTGCGAGCGACCAGGCTCAGTGCGAACTGGCCCATCACCTCAAACCCCGTCAGCCCCGCGCCCAGGTGTTGGTGCGCCAGGCCCAGCAGCGCCACGGCATGTTGCATCGACGGCACCGCGGCCCAGGCCGTCAGGCGGGCGGCGGGCTGGGGATAGAGCTTCAGGGTGGCGGCGGTGATGATGCCCAGCGTGCCTTCGCTGCCCACGAAGAGGTCGCGCAGGTCGTAGCCGGTGTTGTCCTTGCGCAATCCGCTCAGGCCGTCCCACACCTCGCCCTGCGGCGTGACGACTTCCAGGCCCAGGCACAGGTCGCGGGCGTTGCCGTAGCGCACCACCTGTGTGCCGCCCGCGTTGGTGGCCAGGTTGCCGCCGATGGTGCAACTGCCCTCGGCCGCCAGGCTCAGCGGGAACAAAAAGCCGGCTTTTTCAGCCGTGGCTTGCAGGGTTTGCAAAATGCAGCCGGCCTCGACCGTCACCGTGAGGTTGGCCGTGTCCAGCGCGCGCACAGCGGTCATGCGTTGCAGGTTCAGCACCACCTCGCGGCCCGACGCGTCGGGGGTCGAGCCGACCACCAGTCCGGTGTTGCCGCCCTGGGTGATGACCGGGGCCTGTGCGGCGGCGCAGGCCTTGACCACGTCGGCCACCTGCTGCGTGTTGGCCGGGCGCACCACAGCCAGCGCGGTGCCACGGGCGCGTTTGCGCCAGTCCTGTTCGTAGGCGCTGAGGTCATCGCCGCCGCTTGCGGTCAGCACATGAGTGTCGCCAACAATACGGCGCAGGATGTCAATCAGTTCTTGGCTCATGGCTCAGGCTTTCAGACAGGTTCGGCCACCGTGGCGGGCGGGGGTGCGTACTTCAGCCGCAGGCGCACATGCAGCGCGCAGGCCACAAACAGCACCAGGCAGAGGGCTACTTCCAGCAGGGCCAGGATGTTGCCGGGCGGCCTGTCGCTCCAGGCGCGGGTCGCGCCTTCGGTGAAGTACAGCCACACCATCAGGCTCATGTAGCGGTAGGTGTACATGCGGTTTTTCAGGATGCCGGCCAGTGGCCAGCACAGCGGCAGTACCTTCAGGGCCAGCAGGGAGCCGCCCGGCCGGATCGGGGCCAGTACCATTTCCCAGGCCAGGCAGAGGGCGATCAGCCCGGCGACCGCGCCAAAAGCCAGCCTGCGGGTTGCGTTGATTTGAGTGGTTTGTTGCATGAGGAGTGGAAAGGCACGCTGTTCGTCACGAAGGGGTCGGTTCTGCCCGTGTTGCCCCGAGGGAGCCGTTGCTCGCTCGGGCATGATACCGGGCATGAAATTGAAGCCATCTTTGCAGGTGTTTGTCTGGGCCCTGCTGCGCCATGCGCACCAGTTGCGCCGCTTTCCCTGGCGGGGCACCGCCCTCACGCTGCGCGACCGTTTCCGCGAAGACCGGCTGGGCCTGACCGCCAGCAGCCTGACCTTCACGACGTCGATTGCCCTGGTGCCGTTTTTCACCGTGGCGCTGGCCATTTTCACGGCTTTTCCGATGTTCGCGACGCTGCAGGGGGCGCTGCAGGGCTGGCTGGTGCGCAGCCTGATCCCGGACAACATTGCCCGCCAGGTGCTGGGTTACCTGACCCAGTTCAGCAGCCAGGCCAACAAGCTGGGCGTGCTGGGCCTGGCGATTGTGCTGGTCACCGCGCTGGCGTTGATCCTGACGATCGACCGCACGCTGAACAACATCTGGCGGGTGAAAAAAGCCCGCTCCCTGGCGCAGCGCATCTTCATCTACTGGGCCGCCATCACGCTGGGGCCGCTGCTGCTGGGGGCGAGTGTGGCGCTCACGTCGTACGCGCTGACGGCCTCCCGTGGGCTGGTCGAGGCCATGCCGGGCAGCCTGAATTTACTGATCGACACCTTGCAGTTTTTGCTGGTGGCCATCGGCATGGCGTCGCTCTACCACTATGTGCCCAACACCTATGTGAAGTGGGGCCACGCGCTGGCTGGGGGTGCGTTTGTGGCGGCTGGTATCGCCGTGGCCAAAAAAGGACTGGCGCTGTACTTGGGCGCTGTGCCCACTTACTCGATGGTGTACGGCGCGTTTGCGACCTTGCCGATCTTGCTGGTGTGGATTTACCTGAGCTGGGTCATTGTGCTGCTGGGCGCCGTGATTGCCGCCTACATGCCCAGCTTGCTGGCCGGCGTGGCCCGGCGGAGCAACTCCAACGGCTGGCAGTTCCAGCTTGCCATCGAGGTGCTGCAGCAGCTGGCCCAGGCCAGCAACGCCGCCCACAAAGGGGTCAGCGCCAGCCAGCTGGTCGAACACCTGCGGGTGGACAGCCTGCAGCTGGAGCCTGCGCTGGAAACGCTGGTGGCGCTGGACTGGGTCGGCCAACTCGACGAAGCCGGAGCCGACGCCGAGGCCCGGTACGTGCTGTTGGCCAACCCCGCCGCCACGCCACTCGAACCCCTGGTGCAGGCGCTGCTGCTGGAGCAGGGTCCGTCGACGCAAAAGGTGTGGGACAAAGCCGGGCTGCCGCGCATCTTGCTGGTGGACGCGCTGTAGCGCTGTGACGCCGGTCCCGGCCCCTGTGTCGGTCATCACCGCCGTCAGACAATGCGCACAGCCGGCAGCGGCCAGTGCCCACAGGCTGTGCACCCGGGTCGGATTACGCTACGGCCTCAAGGGATGGCGGGTGACTTGTCAGCCGGGCAAAGGCCGCCAACCCACCTCATCTGGAGCGTTTGTATGTTCAAAAAATTGATTGTTTTCGCCATCACGTCTGGCCTGGCCGCCAAGATGTTCAAGGCCTACATGGCCAAAAAACCGGCGCAGTCCGCCCGGGCAGCCCCCATGCCGCGCCCCACACCACCGCGTTACCCCCGCCGCACCGACTGACCCCTGCGCCACGCGGCCATGGCGCAATCGCTACGATAGGGGCTGTTGAATTTCCGCAGTCCCCCGATCGTCCTTGTGCCGCCCATGTCCCTTCCGGTCACTGTCCCCCACGTCACTGCATCCCTTGCGCCCACTGACCCAACCTGGGTCGTGTGCTTGTGCGCCGACTGGTGCGGGGTGTGCCGTGAGTACCGCGCCCTGTTTCAGCAGGTGGCTGCCGAGCACCCGCAGCTGCGTTTTGCCTGGCTCGACGTGGAAGACCAGGCCAGCCTGGTGGGCGACCTGGACATTGAAACCTTCCCGACCCTGTTGGTCGCCGGTGCGCATGGGGCCCGCTTCATGGGCGCGCTGATGCCCCATGCCCACACCCTGTCCCGTCTGCTCGATGCTCTGAACGCCGCCCAGGGCGATCGCCGCGTGGTC
>JAYVSX010000053.1:0-4470 GCA_043774975.1 Rubrivivax sp. | reverse complement strand
CACCCGGGTGGTGCTGACGCCCACCTACAGCGGTTGCCCGGCCACCGAAGTCATCGCCAGCAGTGTGCGGGTGGCGCTGGAGCAGGCCGGCCTGGGCCCGGTCACCGTCACCCACCGGCTGGCGCCGGCGTGGACCACCGACTGGATCAGCGACCAGGGCCGCGAACGCCTGCTCAGCTACGGCATCGCAGCGCCGGGGTCGGCCTGCGGCGCTGGCGCGTCATCACCGGTGCAACTGCGCCTGCACCGGCTGAATTGCCCGCGCTGCGGCAGTGTGCAAACAGAACGTTTGTCGGCCTTTGGCTCCACCGCCTGCAAGGCGCTGCACCGCTGCCTGGACTGCCGCGAGCCCTTTGAACATTTCAAACCGATCTGAGCTCCTTGTGACCACCTCTTGAGCAACATGAGCAGCCCGCACTTTCATGCCCTGCGCGTTTCCAGCATTGGCGTGGAGGGCGAAGACGCCAAGGTCTTGAGCTTTGATGTGCCAGCTGGGTTGGCCGACCGCTACCGCTTTGACGCTGGGCAGTACCTGACCCTGAAGCACGTGACCCTGAAGCACGGCGAACTGCGCCGTTCCTATTCAATCTGTGCGGCGCCGGGCGAGCCCCTGCGGGTGGGCGTCAGACACGTTGCGGGAGGCGCTTTTTCATCATGGCTGCACGAGCAGCTGAAGGTCGGCGACAGCCTGGACGTGATGCAGCCGCAAGGGCGCTTTGGCGCAGCCGTCCAGCACCGGCCCCAGCATGTGTTGGCGGTGGCCGGTGGCAGCGGCATCACGCCCATCTTGTCGATCCTGAAGGCGGTGCTGTCAGGCGACCCGCGTGCCCGCTGCACCTTGCTCTATGGCAACCGGCGGGTGGCCAGCACCATGTTCAAGGAAGAGCTGGAAGACCTGAAGAACCGCCACCTCAGCCGCTTGGTTCTGCACCCAGTGTTTTCGCGTGAAGAGATGGACTCGCCCATTCACAGCGGGCGGCTGGACGCAGACAAGATCCACGCTTTCCTGCAGCTCGCAGGCCCGGTGGATCAGGCCTTTGTCTGCGGTCCACACGCCTTCAACGACGTGGCCGAAGCCGCCTTGCTGGCCGCCGGCGTGCAGCCTGAGCGCATCCACGTGGAACGGTTTGGGGTTCCGCCGTCGGAGGCCGACAAGACCCTGCATGCAGCGCAAGCAGGCGACGCCACCACCGCCCGGATCACCGTGGTGCGTGACGGCCTGCGCCGCGAAGTGGCCTTTCAGCCCAGCGACGAAAGCATCCTGGCAGCGGCCGGCCGCGCGGGCTTGGAAGTGCCGTTTTCCTGCCGATCGGGTGTCTGCGCCACCTGCCGGGCCAAGGTTTTGGAAGGGCGCGTGCGCATGGACCGCAACTTCGCCCTGGAAAAGTCTGAGGTCGAGGCTGGATTCGTTTTGACCTGCCAGGCGCACCCCTTGACCGATCGGGTGGTCATTTCCTTCGACGAGCGCTGAACTCGCCTTGGCACGTCCGCGGTCCGCCGACTTCGAGCTGCAACGGGAGCAGGTGCTGGCCAGCGCTGCGCAGCTGTTTGCGACCCGCGGCTACACCGCCACCACGATGCAGGAACTGGCCGTCAGCTGCGGGGTGTCCAAGGCCACGCTGTACCACTATGTGCGAGACAAGCACGAACTGCTGGCCCAGATCACCGTGGGCCATGTGGCCCGTCTGGAAGACCTGGTGGCACAGGTTTGCGCGCGGGGTTTGCCAGCGCAAGACCATCTGCGTGAGCTGATCCTTCACTTTATGCAGGCCTATGCCCGCGCGCAACACGAGCACCGGGTGCTGACCGAAGACGTCAAGTTCTTGGACCAGATTGAACGCCAGGCGGTGCTGGACGCCCAGCGCCGTGTGGTGGCGGCCTTTGCGACCGCCATCGTGGCGCTTCGCCCGGAGTTGCAGGCCCAGCAACTTGGCAAGCCTCTGGCCATGTTGTTGTTTGGCATGATCAATTGGACCTTCACGTGGCTGCGCCCCAGCGGGCCGTTCACGCATGAGTCCTTGGCGCCGTTGGTGGTGGAGCTGTTCTTGGGCGGTTTGAACGCACTGCCCGTGGCTGGGGCGACCGCGCTGCAACCCGGCTGAGAACCGGCTTGGGGGGCGGGCTCGGGCTGCACCCCTGAAGCAGGTCGGGCAGACCCCAGGCCTCGGTGGCTTGGGCGGCGCTGTGGGCGTGCACGCGCATGCCAGGCCACTTCATGTCGGTCGCCGCACTCAGCAAGGCTTGGGTGCCTTGAGCGCCCAGGCTCAAGATGAAGTGCTGCCATCGCCTTTGCACCCGCTCATGCAGCCAGGCGTCTTCCAGCGCCAAGCGACGGGCGCGTGGCGCCTGGTCGGCTTCCAGCACGCGCGGCGCCATCGCGCCAACAAACAGGTTGAAGTCTTGGCGCAGGGTGTGCGCCGGCAGACGCTGGGCCAGCGCCAGGCAGCGTGTGCTCCAGCCGGCCGAAGCAAAGGTTTGGGTCAACAGGGCCTGCAAACCCTGCGCAGCGTTGAGCAGACGCACGCGGTTGGGCGGCATCAGTGCCAGCGGCAGGGCGGCGGCCTCGGCCAGCAGCAAAGGCTGCGCATACGACGTCAGGGCGGCCACCCGCCACCAGGCAGCGGACCCCAGGCCTTGGGCCGACTCGCCGCTGCTTTCGCACTGGCGGGCCAGGCGAACAGCTTGCTGCAGGTCAACGCCTCGACGCGCTGCAGCCGCCTGGTCGCTCAGCACCACCAGGTTGCCAGCTGCATAGCCGGCTTGTGGGTTGATGCGTTCGATCACGGCGGCGTCGGTGCTGCCAGGTGCACCGCCCAAAGCCGTGCGAAGAACTGGGCAATGCGAGCTTTGAATCTGGCCCAGGTAGTTGGGTGTGACGGCCAGCTCGTCAAAGGCCACACCCTCTCGCCAGGCCCGAAGCCGCAACGCCAGCCACTGCCGCGTGTAGCGACCACAAACCAGGGTGCGGCGGCCAAAAACCGCCTTGCCGGCCATCCAACCCTGACAAACCGGCGTGTCCGCATGCAGCATTTCGGCCGGCGGAACCAAGCCATGGCGCGCATGGTCCCATCCGATGTCAAAGGCGCAGCGGTCGGCCGGGTGGGGCTGGGTGACGGGGAGTTCAAGCAGGGCCTGGTTCATCTGTCTCTCCTGGTTCAGCGGGGCGGAAGGCCCGTTGCATGAGGACAGTGTCTGGGCTGTGTAGCTCATATCGTGAGCTACCTCGTCAATGATGGCTTGGGTTCAGCCACCCAGCTTGGTCGCGATGCCCCGAACCCTGTGGGCCAGGGCCAGACCCAGCGCGATGCCCAGCGCATCTGCAGCCCAATCGGCCACGCTGGCTTCCCGCGACGGCAACTGCGACTGCACCAACTCAATGAAGGCACCGTAAAGCGCCAAGCCCAGCGCGACGCCCCAAGCCTTTTGGCGTCCGGGAGCCCAGCACCGAGTGGCTGCGAATGCCAGACAGATGAAGGCACAGACGTGCAGAAACTTGTCCATGTGCAGAGTGGCTGCCGCTGCGCTGGGCGTTGAAAAGGCCTTGTAGCTGACAAACACCAACAGCGCGGCCAAAGCCATGCGCCAGCGGGTCCGCCCAGTCGACGACGGCAGCGGGTGGCCAGATGGGTCCAGGTGCAGCGGCATGGGTTCGAGATCTTTCGTTTTCCACGGGAGGCGACCATTGAACTTCATCTCAAGTGGCTGTTGATGAAAAGCCAGCAGACTGGTGTGAACTTCATCGCGATCAGGGGTCATGGCGGCCCAGGCTGTCGCGGTGGCGCTGATATACTTGCGGGCTGTGCCGGTGTAGCTCAGTTGGTAGAGCAGCGCATTCGTAATGCGAAGGTCACAAGTTCGATTCCTGTCACCGGCACCAAGTAATGACGCGGGTTAATGGGTTGGCAACCACTAACCCGTTTGTCTTTCTGGCGGCCGATGTAACGGCGGATGTAAGCAGGTTTCCCCTGCAGGGCCCCAGAAACGACGAACCCAGCGCAGCGGCCGGGCTCACGCAGCGACCCAGCTCGGCCGCACACTGCCGCATGACTCCGCACTTCTGCCCCTGGGGCAAGCTTCGGCCTTGCTGGCACTGCACGCGCTATGCCGGGATGCTCTATGAAGGCTCGGCGGCACGATGCCGGCTTCCTGGGGCGGCGGCGGTGCGCTCGATGCCGGCGAACGGCGGCGCGGGCGCCCCTTGGGGGCAGATGGGCAGACCGCGCCGAGCCATAGCCGCGCCAATGCTCGGTAAAGTGCTTGTTCTGGCTTCGGCAGATGAGCGCATCATCAGCTGACGCGCAAAGAGCCACTTGTTGCGTGGTGCCGTGTCGTTGACAGGCGCTCACCGCAGGAACACTCAGCCATGAAAAATTTGGGCTCAGTTCTCGTTGAGTAGTGATGGCCTCATGCCCCCACGGCCATGGCGAGGAAGGTTGCGGGTTTGAGCCCGGTGTCGCGGTAGCGGTCCAG
>JAYVSX010000052.1:0-10299 GCA_043774975.1 Rubrivivax sp. | reverse complement strand
CCGCTCAGGCACCACCTGTGGCGTGCCGATGGTTGGCCCGCCACCAACGCAGGTGGACGAGGTCAATGGGTAGCGGGCGCAGCGAAGTAAAGGAGGAGGGACCGGCTCAGCCGGGCCCGGGGGACATGAGCGGAGCCCGCTACCCGTTGGCCTCGTCCCGCCACAGACCCATGAGCGAAAAACACTTCAGGGTCGATGCGGGCCTCTCGGTCTTCCGCCCTCAGCCCTGTTCGCCCACACTGGGCGCCGACGGAAATTCGTCGTCTTCCCACTCGGTGGTGAAGGGCAACGCCGGTATCTCCACACGGCGGCCGTTGACCAGCATCGGCTTGGTGCGCAGCTGCGGGTGGTTGATCAAATCGTGGACCGAGTTGATGGCGCCAAACGCGGTCTGCGCTTCGGTCAGGCGGTCTACCGCCTGAGCGTGGCTCAGGCGGCCGAAGACGGCCTGCACGGCGGCTTCCAGCTGCACGCGGTTGCGCACCCGTGCAGCGTTGTCAGCAAAGCGGGCATCGGTGGCCAGGGCGGCGTCTTGCAGCACGGTGCTGCAGAAGTTGGCCCACTCGCGCTCGTTCTGGATCGACAGCACGATCTCGCGCCCGTCGCTGCAGGTGAACGCGCCATACGGCGCAATGCTGGGGTGCTTCAGGCCCACACGTTCGGGCGCCTTGGCGCCATAGCGGGCCTGCAGGTAGGGCACCGCCATCAGCTCGGCGGCCGAGCCAAACAGCGAGACCTGCACACCGCTGCCGTGGCCGGTGAGCTGGCGTTGCATCAGCGCTTGCAGCACGCCGATGTGCGCGTTCATGCCAGCGCTGATGTCGCAGATCGACACCCCGATGCGGCCCCAGGGCCCGGGCGCACCGCTGACTGCCACCAGGCCGGCCTCGGCCTGCACCAGCAGGTCGTAGGCTTTCAACTGGTGCAGCGGGCCGCTGTCGCCGTAGCCGCTGATGTCGCAAGTTATCAAGCGCGGGTGGCGTTCGCGCAGTTGCGCCGAGCCGAAGCCCAGGCGCGCCGCAGCGCCGGGCGCCAGGTTCTGCACAAAGACGTCGGCCTGGGCCACCAGTTCGTGCAGGCGCTGCTTGGCGTCGGCTTGGCGCAGGTCGAGCGCCACCGATTCCTTGCCGCGGTTGATCCAGACGAAGTAGGTGGATTCGCCAAACACGTCGTGGTCGTAGCCGCGTGCGAAGTCGCCCTCCGGGCGTTCGATCTTGATGACACGTGCGCCTGCGTCGGCCAGCCGGCTGGTGCAGTAGGGTGCAGCCACCGCTTGTTCCAGCGCAACAACGGTGATTCCTTCGAGCGGCTTGCCGGGCATCTTCTTTCCCTTTGATTGGCGTTCATTCTTTGGCCACCACCCGTTAGCGTCCATCGGAATCTGGTCAAGCCGGCATTGCGCAATGTCGAAGTTCGGCGGCGGGGGTGATGCCGGGGGCGTGGTGCGACCCCCGCGACATCAGCGGCCAGGCATCAGTCATGGGCTGAACCCCGGCAGCGAACCCTCAGCCGCGCGTCGAAGCCAGCTTCAGGTGGCCCAGCAGCAGCGCCAGTGCCGAATTCACTGGCCGCTGCTGCTTCACGCAGATCAGCATGCGGCGTTCGGCCCAGTCTTCGGCCAGCGGCCGCACCACCAGGCCCATCGCGGTGCCCAGCGCCAGCGCGGCCTGGAACGGCAGCAGCCCGGTGCCCAGCCCGGCTTGCACCATGCGGCACACGGCTTCGAAGCTGCGCACCTGCACCCGCAGCTGCAGCGTCTTTTCGGCAATCACCGCCTGCTGCGCCAACAGCCGCATCATCGACGAGCCCGATTCCAGCGCGATCAGGTCGTCGTCCAGCACGTCTTGGAAGGCCACTGTTGGCGCCGCCGCGCGGGCCTGCGGACTGGCCAGCGCGTGGTCGGCGCGCAGCACCACGGCCAGGCGGTCGGTGCGGTAGGCAAAGGTGTCCAGGCCACCCGTGGCCACGCCTTCGACGACGATGCCCAGGTCGGCTTCGGCGGCCAACAGCGCGCGCACGATCTCGTCGCTCCAGCGCTCTTGCACGATCAGGCGCACGTCGGGGTTGGCCTGCGCGAAACTGGCCAGATCGTCGGGCAGCGCCTCGGTGATGACCGAGGTGTTGGCCAGGATGCGCAGCGCGCCCTTGCTGCCCTGCGCGTGGTCGCGCATGTCGGCCTGCATCTGGTTGATTTCGACCAGCAGCGCCTTGGCGTGCGGCAGCAGCGATACGCCCGCCGGCGTCAGCTCTACGCCGCGCGGCGAGCGCTCGAACAGCGGCGTCTTGAAGCGGTGCTCCAGCAGCGCCATGCGGCGGCTGGCGGCAGCCAGGCCGATGTGCGAGGCCTCGGCGGCTTTGGTCAGGCTGCGCAGCTCGGCCGCGCGAACGAATAAGGCCAGGGAGTCGATATCGGGCAGCATGGTGCCGCCATGCTACCGCTGGCGCCTGACCTCATACGGACCCAGTCTGATCTGGGCCGCAGGCTCGCCTGCCAGCCGCACGGACTGGGGCTCGGGTGTCAGGTTGGCCAGCAGCACTTGCGGATGCCCTTGCCGGTGCCCTTGACGGCTGAAGGCGAGCGCGGCAACACGCTGCGCATCGGACACGCTGCACTGCAGGCCATCGGCCGGGCGGCCCAGCGCCTGCAGCACGTCAAACGCAGGGTGGCGCACCAGGTGCCCGCCTCGCACGGCCACCAGCCCCGAGGCCCCGGTCAGCGCCAGCAGCGTGACCGCTTGCACCCCCGTGCCGGCCAGCGCCGCCGCGTGGCCCAGCGCCCAGGCGGCACCAAACTGCGCGCGGCTGCGCGGGTCCACGGCCGCCAAGGCCAGGCGCCGTGTGCCGTCGCTGGCCGGTTGTGCGCCCAGCGGGCTGGCGCGGGCCGCGATGCCGTTGGGCCCCATGCGCAGTGGCAGCGCGGGGTGTCGTGCGCGCCAGGTGGCCACCATCGCCGGCAGGCTGGCCAGGCCCTGCATCACGTCGTCGTCGTGCGCGCCGTGCACCAGCGCCGACGTGGTGAAGCTGGCGAAGTCGACGTCACCCAGTTCGTCCAGGCGGCTCAGTTGCACAAAGAAGTGTGGCGTGCCGCCGCCGATGAGGGTGTTGGCGACGGGATGGGTATGGGTGTTGGTGTGAATGAGGCTGGGGCTGCGGCTTTGGCTGCGGTCGCCGGCAAACGCAGCGCGCGCAGCAGCGACATGCACGGGGGTGCTGGGAAACACGGCCACCGCTTCGGGTGTGATGCCGGCGGCGTCCAGGGCCTGTCGCAGCAGGGGCAAAACGCCGGGCTCGGTGAGCTGCACGTCCAGCCGCAGCACTGCACCGGCCGCAGCCAGCATCAGCGCCACACCGCTCCAGTTGACCGCTTGCCCCGGCTGCCAGGCCAGGTGCAGGTGGGCGGGTTGCAATTCACGCAGCACCTGGTGCAGGGCGGGCACGTCGGCGTCGGCCGCCGTGATCTCCACGCCAAAGGCGGGCAGGGCGCCTGCGCTGGGGCCGACGCTGAGGGTGAGCGCGGTGGATGGTTGCTCGGCTGCGGTGAACTTCGACTTGGATGCTGACGTGGACGCCGAAGTGGATGTCGACGCGGATGCTGACGCGGATGCTGACGCATGAGGTTGCAGCCTGGGCGTGCGGGCAGACGGCGCCGGGGGATCGAGCGCCGGACCTTCCACCCGCAGCAGCGCCGACTGCCGCAGCACGCTGCCGGCCGACCAGCAGTACGGCCGCGGCGCCATGTTGGAGCGGCTGTAGGTCTTGAACGAAGCATCGCCGTTGTTGCGCTCGTCCTCAAGCTCGAAACTGTCGCCCAGCAGTTCGGCGTCGGCCCAGCAGCCGCTGGCCCATTCGTGGCGCAACGCGCGCACGCCCATGAAGGGCGGCCAGGGCGGGATCAGCGTCGGGAAGGTCGACACGCTGCTGCGGCCGTCCACATGCCGCACCTGCACCCGCGCGCCGCAGGCCGACAGTGGGTGCTGCAGGCACAGGCCCAGCCGGTTGACCATGACATCGCGCTCGGCGACGGCTTGCACCTCAAAGTGCAGGCTGCCGTCGGCGCGACCACTGGCGCGCAGACTGAAGGCAAGGCCCAGCTCGAAGCGGCCCTGGACCTGCATGTCGAAGGTGGCGCCGCCTGCGTGTTCCTGCACCTGCAGGTCGCCCAGCGTCGCCTCGGGCGTGCCCCAATCGGCATCACGCAGCACAAAGGCCAGGCCGTGCCACAGCTCATGTTCACCGCAGCAGATGCGCCGCAACTGCCCGTGTTGCAGCCCCAGTGTCAGCGGGCCGGCGCGCAGCACACGCACAGGCGCCACCGGCTCTTCGGTGCCGAAGAGGCGCAGCGCTTCGGACACCACGGCTAAATGCCCGGCTCGGCTCGGCTTGGCTCGCCCCGGCTCAGGTTTCGAGCATCAGGTGCTCGACGGCCAGGATGGGGAAGATGTCGCCGGCAAAGTTGGGCAGGTCGGCCAGCAGGGTCTTGCCCTCGGGGCTGCCCAGCGACGCCACCAACGAAGCCTCGTCGTCGAACCACAGCTCCGAAAAGCCGTCGTAGGGAAAGTGCGGAAAGCGTTCACGGTCGACAAAGTTGACCGAATAGCGGCGCAGGTTCGGCAGCTTCACGCACAGCGCGGCGTGCGCCTCTAGCCAGTGCTTCTTGAAGGCGTCGTAGGGCATGCCTTCCTTCTTGCGCAGGATGCCGAGTCGCTTGGTGGTGGTGCTTGTGGTGGGGGTGGCCAATGTCTGCTCCTGGAGGTGGACGGCTGGCGGGCCTGCGCCATGCCAGTCAAGAGCGGCCATGCTAGGGCGGGTGCCCTGCGGCGGCCATTCGAATCTGGGCAAGCGCGCGTCTGGCGCTTGCGAATACGGCGCTTGCGAATATGCCGCTCTCGAACATGGCGCCGCAGTCAGGGCGGCGCCAACAGCGAAGCCAGTTCAGGCACCAGCGCTTCGGGCGCGCGGCTCAGCGCTTCTTGCAGCGTGCCCAGCACCGCGCCGGCCACGGCGCGGCGCGCATGGGCATCGGTGGCCATGGTCTCGTAGTAGCCCAGATCCTTGCAGGCGTTGGCGATGGAAAAGCGCAGGCCGCTGGTGTCTTTGGCCAGCAGGTAAGGCTTGATGCGTTCCAGCGCCATGCCGCCGCCGCCGCCCTTGGCCAGCACTTCCACAAAAGCCTCGGGCGTCACGCCGCTGGCGCCAGCGCAGGCAGCGGCCTCGGCCAGCAGCGTGACCATGCCCAGCGACACGTAGTTGTGCAGCAGCTTCATGCCGTGCCCGGCACCCACCGGGCCCACATGGGTGATGTTCTCAGCGAAGCACTGCAGCACCGGGCGAAACTCTTCCAGCAGCGCTGCGTCTCCGCCCACCAGCAGGTTCAGCCGCCCCTCGGCGGCTTCCTTGGGCGTGCGTGTCATCGGCGCGTCCAGGAAGCGTGAGCCGGCCTGCTGCACCGCCTGCGCCATGCGCCGCGTGGACGACGGGATGGCCGTCGAGCAGTCGATCACCATGCTGCCCGGGCGCAGGCCCTCGAGCACACCGCCGGGCCCCGTCAGCACCGCTTCAACCTGCGGTGAACCGGTGACCACCAGCACCACCAGGTCCACACGCTCGGCCAGTTCCCGGGCGCTGGCTGCGGTGGTCGCCCCGGCGGCCTTCAACGTGTCCAGGGGCTGGTTGCCGGGATGTTCCAGCAGCACCAGCGCATGACCGTGGCGCGCCAGGTTGCTGGCAATGCCGTGGCCCATCAGGCCGATGCCCACCATGCCGATCTTCATGTTGTCTCCAATCCAGGTTCAGTACGCCGGCACAGCAGTTTCAAAACCTCGGTGCCGGGTTATCAGGGTCGATCACACAAAACGGGCGCTGATGCGTCCGATCCAGCCGAAGTCTGCTTCAACCGTCTGGCCGGGCAGCACGGGTATGGGCGGCACGCAGGCGCCGGTGGTCACAAACTGCCCGGCGTGCAGGGTGCGGCCGGTGGTGGTCAGTTCGTTCACCAACCACACCAGCGCCTGCACCGGGTCGCCCAGTACGTTGCTGCCAGTGCCATGCGGGCTGCGGCCGTCGCTCACGTGCGCCTGCACCTGCAGCGTGGGCAGGGCGTCCAAGGCGCCAGCGCCTGCGGCCTGCGGCGACACGGCGGCGCCCAGCAACATGTCGTTGCAGCAGGCGCAGTCGGCAATCAGCTGCGCCAGGTCGGCCCGTTCGAAGGCGCGAAAGCGCGAGTCGGGCACTTCGATGCCCGGGTGCAGGGTCTGCACGGCGGCCACCACCTCGGCACGTGTGTACGGTGCTGCGCGTGGCGCCAGCGTCTGGCCCATGCCGAAGACGATTTCGCACTCGGCCACTCGCATGCCGTTGGTGGCCAGCGACACCGTCGCACCGTCGGGCAGCACGTGCGGCTCGAACACCGGCCCGGCCAGCGGGCCGTCCACGGCGATGTGCTGCTGCCCTGCCAGGCTGGTGGCCGCGATCTTCCAGCCGGCGATGCGCTGGCCCGTCACCTGGGCCCACAGCGCCTGCGCCGCGCGGCCTTCGTCCAGCGTGGTGGGTCGGCAGACTGCAGGCAGGGCGTCCAGCCGCGTGCCGGCCTGCCAGTGGCCGGCCAGCAGCTGCGCGGCGGCCAGGGCGTGGTCATGCGCGCGGCCATGCGGGTGCTCATCGGCGTGGTCTTGCGTGGCCGTCAAGGCCGAGTTTGCAGATCGGCTATTCCCGGCTGGTGGTTCAGGCGCCATGCTGTGCTCCTATTTTTTTGATCAGGCCTGCCATGTTGCCCCGTTCTTATCTCTTTGTTCCTGCCGACCGCCCCGAGCGCATCAGCAAGGCGCTGGCCAGCGGCGCCGACGCTGTCATCGTCGATCTTGAAGACGCCGTGGCGCCCAGCGCCAAGGCGGCGGCGCGCGACGCGCTGAGTGCTTGGCTTGACAGCCCCGGCGCGGCGCCGGTGGCCTTGCGCATCAACGCCGTCGGCACGCCCTGGCACGCCGATGACGTGCGCCTGGCGGCGCACCCGGCCGTGGCGGCGCTGGTGGTGCCCAAGGCCGAAGACGCCGCGCTGCTGCAAGCGCTGGCTGCCTCACACAAACCGCTGTTGCCGCTGGTGGAAACCGCTGCCGGCTTTGATGCCGTTCGCCATCTGGCGGCGGTGCAGGGTGTGCAGCGCCTGCTGTTCGGTTCGATCGATTTCCAGGCTGACCTGGGCATCGAGGGCGACGACGACGCGCTGCTGTTCTTTCGTTCGCAGCTGGTGCTGGTGTCGCGCCGCGCAGGGCTGGATTCGCCAGTCGATGGCGTCACCACCGCCATCGACGACAACGCCGCCGTCGTGCACGACACGGCACGCGCGCGCCGCCTGGGCTTTGGCGCCAAGCTGTGTATCCACCCGCGCCAGGTGGCCGCGGTGAACCACGGCTTCACCCCCAGCGCGGCCGAGATCGGCTGGGCGCAGCGCGTGCTGGCCGCAACGGCGGCGTCGGCTTCAGGGGCGTTGACGGTGGACGGCAAGATGGTGGATGCGCCGGTGCTGCTGCGCGCGCAGGCGCTGCTGCGCCGGGCAGGGGCTTGAGTGCAAACGAGGTTCACGCGAGGATGAAGCGAGGTTGAAGCGAGGTTCAAACTGGTCTCAAACGGCGTTCAAACGGCGTTCAAGCGGGGCTCAGCCGTGGTGTCACCGTGGCTCAACCGTGGTAGTGAACCAGGGTCTTGGTGGTGCTCAACTCTTCCAGCGCCAGCAGGCCCTTCTCGCGCCCGTGGCCACTGCGCCGGGTGCCGCCAAAGGGCAGTTCCACACCGCCGCCGGCGCCGTAGCAGTTCATGAACACCTGGCCGGCCTTCACCGCCTTGGCCACGCGCTGCAGGCGGCCGGCGTTTTCAGTCCACACAGCGGCCAGCAGGCCGTAATCGGTGCCGTTGGCCAGCGTGATGGCGTCGGCTTCGTCGTCAAAGGGCAGGGCTGCAAGAACGGGCCCGAAAACCTCTTCCAGCGCCAGCGCATGGTCACGCGGCACCGGCCCGAACATCGTGGGCACGATCCAGTGGCCGGTGGCGGGCACACCGTCGGCGATGCGGCCTTCGGCCAGCACCGGGATGCCGCTGGCACGCGCGCCGTCCAGATAACGCTGCACACGCCGTTGCTGGGCTGCGTTCATCACCGGGCCGCAGTCCAGGTCCATCTGTGGCGTGCCCACGCGCACCTTGGCAAAAGCCTCGGCCACCTGACCGACAAAGCGCTCGTAGATCGACCGCTGCACCAGCAGCCGGCTGCCCGCAGTGCAGGTCTGGCCGGCGTTTTGCACGATGGCGCGCACGACGATGGGCACCGCACGCGCGGCGTCGACGTCGTCGAAAACGATCTGCGGTGACTTGCCGCCCAGTTCCAGCACGCACTTCACGGCGTTGCGCGCCGCCGCCTGCTGTACCAGGGTGCCCACCTCGTTGGAGCCGGTGAACGACACGAAGTCGATGCCCGGGTGGCCGGCCAGCGCCGCGCCGGCTTCTTCGCCCAGGCCGGTGACGACGTTCAGCGCCCCGTCGGGCAGGCCGGCCGCGGCGGCGATTTCGGCGATGCGCAGGGCCGACAGCGGTGTGTCTTCAGCCGGCTTGAGCACCGCCGCGTTGCCCATCGCCAGCGCCGGCACCACGGTGCGGCCGAACATCTGCGCCGGGTAGTTCCAGGGGATGATGTGCGCGGTGACGCCCAGCGGTTCGCGCAGCAGGCTGACTTGGTGGCCGGCCAAGAAGGGGATCGTCTCGCCATGCACCTTGTCGGCGGCGCTGCCGTAGAACTCGAAGTAGCGCGCCAGCACGGCGATGTCGCTGCGCGCGGTGGTCAAGGGCTTGCCGGTGTCGCGGGCCTCGAGCTGGGCCAGTTCTTCGGCGTGTGCGCTCACTGCCTGCCCAATCTTCATCAGCAGGCGGCCGCGTTCAGTAGCGGTCATCTTGCCCCAGGGGCCATCCAGTGCGGCACGCGCGGCCTTTACCGCCAGATCTATTTCGTGCGCGCCACCACGCGGCACGTGTTCAAACACTTCGCCGTCGGCGGGTGCAGCCACCGCCAGCGTGCGGCCATCACGCGCCGCCAACCAGCGACCGCCAATGAACATGCTTTTCATGAGGTTCCTCGCAGCCCAGCAGGTAGGGCGTTCAGCCGCACTCTAGGTGCGATGCGGCGCACACGGGAATTGGAATGTCGGCAAGGCAGCCTTGCGTGTGGCGCAAGCGGCGCAAGCGTTCAAGGAACAGGCTTTGGCCAAGGGCGCGGCGCCGCAGCGCCACGCAGCTTGGCGACCGAGAGTGTGAGAGTCTTTCAGCCATGCCCGCTCGACACGCGCAAAGGGCCCCGCTCGTCGTTGCAAATGCTCGCCATAGCCCGAGCTATGGCTGTGCTTTGCGCCTAGATCGAGGCCCTTTGGGCGCGCCTCTCGGGCACGCCCGAAAAACTCTCACACTCTGAGTCAGCAGGTCCAAGGCCTCACAAACTGGCCGTGATGCCGCCATCCACATACAAGATGTGCCCGTTGACAAAGCTCGACGCGTCAGATGCCAGGAAGATGGCCGCGCCGCCCAGCTCTTGCACCTCGCCCCAGCGCCCGGCCGGCGTGCGGCCGTTCAGCCAGGTGGTGAAGGCTTCGTCGGCCACCAGCGACTGCGTCAACTCAGTCTTGAAGTAACCCGGCCCCAGGCCATTGACCTGGATGCCGTATTTGCCCAGGTCGATGGCCATGCCCTTGGTCAGCATCTTGACCGCGCCTTTGGTGGCGGCGTAGGGCGCGATGCCCGGGCGGCCCAGCTCGCTTTGCACGCTGCACACGTTGATGATCTTGCCGGCTTGGCGCTGGATCATGCGTTGTGCCACCGCGCGGCCGACCAGAAAGACGCTGTCGATGTTGGTGGTGGTGATCTTGTGCCAGGCGTCAATGGGGAATTCTGCAAACGCGCCGCGGTGCTGCATGCCGGCGTTGTTGACCAGGATGTCGATCGGCCCGATTTGCGCTTCGACCTGGGCCACGCCAGCTTCGACGGCTTCGGCGTTGGTGACGTCGAAGGCGGCGGCGTGCACCTGAAAGCCGTTGGCGCTGAGCGCCACGCGGGCTTGTTCCAGGGCGAGGGCGCTGCGCGCGTTGAGCACCACGCGCGCCCCGGCGCTGGCCAGCGCGCTGGCAATGGCGTAGCCAATGCCCTTGCTGGAGCCGGTGATCAGGGCCGTGCGGCCGGTCAGGTCAAAGAGCTTCAAGCGGCGGTCTCCGGTGAGGATAGGATGGCGGGGCATCAATCATCACACCATTTGGAAGCAAACCCTTTGGA
>JAYVSX010000051.1:0-3642 GCA_043774975.1 Rubrivivax sp. | reverse complement strand
GCGAGGAGATCGGCGTCAATTTGGCGGTCTCGCTCCATGCCGTGACCAAGGAAGTGCGCGACGAGATTGTACCGATCAATCGCAAATATGGCATTGAGGAGCTGCTCACCGCCTGCGCCGCCTATCCGGGCGAGGCGATGCCCGCGAATGCGGCGAGGGCACCGACTTTCATGCCGTCGCGAATGGCTTTGTGTCGATCACACCGCTGCAGGTGGACCTGACCGACCACGCGCGCAGCCAGGCTTGGTCGGATCGCCTGGGTCTGTCGTGACGCGCAGCCCGCGCTTCCCCCTGGGCCTGGATCAGGTGCAACGCAAGCCTGCTCTGCGGCCTGATGAGGCCTTGTTGGTGCGGCCCCAGCGGCATTTGCAACAGGCCGTCCAGGACGGTGCCCGTCAACGGGCTCCCTTGGGTCTGGGCCTGGACTCGGCCGCCGTCAGGCAGCGCATGGTGACCCGGCTGCGGGTGGCGGGCTTGCGCTGCGAGCCGGTCTTGCAGGCGTTGCTTCAAATCGAGCGTCACTTGTTTGTTGACACCGCCTTGGCCAACCAGGCCTACGAAGACACCAGCTTGCCCATCGGCTGGTCGCAAACCATTTCCAAACCCTCGGTCGTGGGTCACATGTTGGCTCTGCTGTTTGACGGCGAACATGCCCGCAGCCACGGTCATCTGGGGCGGGTGCTTGAAGTTGGAACCGGCTGTGGTTACCAAGCCGCTTTGCTGTTGCAGTTGGGGCGCAGCGTGGTTTCCATCGAACGCCTGCAGGCGCTTCATGAGAAGGCCCGCGACAACCTGGCCGGGCACCGCTTAAGCGACCTTCGACTGGTGTTTGGAGACGGCATGCTGGGCCACCCACCGCGAGCGCCGTATCACAGCATCGTGGCTGCAGCAGGTGGCGAGCAATTGCCATCCGCATGGCTGGACCAGCTGGCCGTGGGTGGCCGCCTGGTAGCACCCCTGCACGAAGGGCCGGGCGCTGGGCAGCGTTTGTTCATCGTCGACCGGCGGTCTGATGGCCTGGTGACCCACGAGCAAGACGCCGTTCACTTCGTCCCTCTAAAATCCGGCATTGAATGATGACCCCATCTGCTTTGTCTTCTCGTTCCGCCGCAGGCACTGTGGTCTGGCGTCTGAGTGCCGGTGTGTTTGGCGCCGTCCTGGTTCTCGGGGGATGCGCCAGCGGCACGCACCGCGCACCGGTTGAAGAGCGCAGCAGCGCAACCCGGCCAAGCGCTCCGACCCCTGCTCCAGCAGCTTCTGCCAGCGCAACGTCGGTGTCAGCCGATACGCCGCCGCCCAAGCCCTTGCCTGGGGCGGAGAACGCGGGCAAGCCGGGTTACTACACCGTGAAGCCCGGCGACACCCTGATTCGAATTGGACTTGAGAACGGCCAGAACTGGCGCGATGTGGCGCGCTGGAGCGGACTGGACAACCCCAACATCATCGAAGTCGGTCAGGTCCTGCGCGTAGTACCGCCTGCGGCCGATGCCAACGGCGTTGTGGTTCGCCCCGTCACGCCGGCCGGCCGTACCGATGGGCGCGCCCTGGAAGCCCGGGCCCCGGATGGCAAGCCCGTCGGGGTGGCTCCAGGCGCACCGGCACCGGTGGGTACAACGGCAGCGGCTGGCGCCGCAGCAACGACTGGCGCACCTGCGACCATAGCCACGCCCCCAACCGCTGGCGCCGTGACGGTCAATCCAGCTGCGGCAGCCGCGGCCTCGACCAGCCCGGTACCTGCAGTGCGTGAAGCCGACGACGATGTCAACTGGGCTTGGCCAGCGGCGGGCACGGTGGTCAACGCCTTTGACGACAACAAGAGCAAGGGACTGGCCATCGCCGGCAAGCCCGGTGATCCGGTGACGGCGGCCGCCGATGGACGGGTCGTTTATGCGGGCTCGGGTCTGCGCGGCTACGGCAACCTGGTCATCGTCAAGCACAACGCCACCTACCTCACAGCCTATGCCCACAACCAGGCGCTGCTGGTCAAGGAAGACCAAGTCGTGCGGCGTGGGCAAAAAATTGCCGAAATGGGCTCCAGCGACGCCGAGCGGGTGCAGTTGCACTTTGAAATTCGCCGCCTGGGCAAGCCGGTCGACCCGGCCCGGCTGTTGCCGGCGCGCTGACGGCCCGAGCAGCTCGTCAGCGCCCGGATAATGGTGCTGATGGCAAATGGCATGGATTGGCTCGTCGTCGAGTCGCTGGACCTCGAAGCGCAGGGCGTAGCCCACCGCGAGGACGGCAAGGTGGTCTTCATCGAAGGCGCGCTCCCCACCGAGCGTGTTCAGGTGCAGGTCTCGCGCAAGAAGAACCAGTGGGAGCAGGGCCAGATGTCGGCCATGCAGCGCGAGAGCTCACAACGCGTTCGCCCGGGCTGCCCTCACTTTGGCCTGCATGCGGGCGCCTGCGGCGGCTGCAAGATGCAGCACCTGCATCCTGCGGCTCAGGTGGCCGTGAAGCAGCGGGTTCTGGAAGACAACCTCTGGCACCTGGGCAAGGTCAAGGCCGAGCGCGTGCTGCGACCCATTGAAGGGCCGGCCTGGGGCTACCGCGACCGCGCCAGGTTGTCGGTGCGCTTTGTGGCCAAGAAGGGCAAGGTGTTGATCGGCTTTCACGAGCGCAAGTCCAGCTTCGTGGCCGACATGTCGGTCTGCCCCGTGCTGCCGGACAAGGTCAGCCAGATGCTGCTGCCGCTGCGCGAGTTGATCGGGTCGATGGACCAGCGTGACCGTTTGCCGCAGATTGAACTGGCTGCGGGCGAGGGCGTCACCGCGCTGGTGTTGCGCCACCTGGAGCCCGTCAGCGCCGCCGACGCTGATCGCCTGCGCGCCTTCGCCCAGCAGCACGATGTGCAGTGGTGGCTGCAAGCCAAAGGCCCGGACACGGTTCAGTTGCTCGACCCGGGTGGCCCCACGTTGTCGTACCGGCTGCCCGAGTACGACATCACCATGCCGTTCAAGCCGACCGACTTCACGCAAGTCAACCCGCACATCAACCGGGTGCTCGTGCAACGCGCCATTCGCTTGCTGGACCCGCGGCCTACCGATCAGGTCATTGACTGGTTCTGCGGTTTGGGGAACTTCACCTTGCCTTTGGCTCGGCTTTCACAGCAGGTCTTGGGCATTGAAGGCAGCCAAACCCTGGTGGCCAGGGCTCAAGACAACGCCAAAAGCAACGGGCTCGCTGCGCAAACGCGCTTCGAAGCACGCAACCTGTTCGAATTGAGCCTGGATGACCTGCGCGTCCTGCCGCACGCTCAACGCTGGTTGGTGGACCCGCCGCGCGAAGGGGCCTTCGCGTTGGTCAAGGCGCTGGCCGATCTGCGCTCGGGTTCAGACCGGCAAGGCCCTGAACGCATTGTTTACGTCAGCTGCAACCCCGCCACGCTGGCCCGTGATGCGGGTCTGTTGGTTCACCAGGCCGGTTACCGCTGCAGTTTGGCTGGTGTGGTCAACATGTTTCCGCACACAGCACACGTTGAGAGCATGGCCGTGTTTGACCGCGTGGACAGCTGAGTGCGGCTCACACGCCCGTGGCGGGGTGGGCGGGACCCGTCGAAAGTGGATTCGCCGGGTCCAAAAAAACGGCCCCTCGTCGTTTCGTGTGGAAGCCAACACTCAGAATGGCTGGTCGTCGTCGAGCCCG
>JAYVSX010000050.1:0-11526 GCA_043774975.1 Rubrivivax sp. | reverse complement strand
ATTCCGCCTCAGTGACACCCGAGGCTTCAAGCACCTTGTCAGGCGTCCACTTGGCCAGCACCTCGTCACGCACCTTGTCCATGGCCCAGACGCGGTCGTTGATGTACTGCTTGTCGTCCCAGTCGTTCTTGAAGACGTGATAGAGCACGCCGTACAAGAACGGAATGTCAGCACCCGAACGCATGCGCACGTACTGGTCAGCCTTGGCTGCCGTGCGGGTGAACCGGGGGTCCACCACGATCATCTTGCAGCCCTTTTCCTTGGCGTGCAGCATGTGCAGCAAGGACACCGGATGTGCTTCGGCAGCATTGCTGCCGATGTACATCGCAGCCTTGCTGTTTTGCATGTCGTTGTACGAGTTGGTCATCGCACCGTATCCCCACGTATTCGCCACACCGGCGACTGTCGTGGAGTGGCATATTCGTGCCTGGTGATCGCAGTTGTTACTGCCCCAGAAGGACATCCACTTTCTGAGCAGATACCCCTGCTCGTTGTTGCTCTTGCACGAACCGACGATGAAGATGCTGTCGGGGCCGCTTTCCTGGCGCAGCTCAAGCATCTTGGCGCTGATCTCGGTCAGCGCCACGTCCCAGGTGATGCGCTCGTACTTGCCGTTCACGAGCTTCATCGGGTACTTCAGGCGGAACTCGCCGTGCGCGTTGTCACGCACCGCAGCACCCTTGGCGCAGTGCGCACCCAGGTTGATGGGCGAGTCAAACACCGGCTCTTGCCGCACCCAGACGCCGTTTTCAACCACGGCGTCGATCGCGCAGCCCACCGAACAGTGGGTGCAGACGGTGCGCTTGACTTCAACCTTGGCGCCGCCAGCTACAGCGGGCGCTGCGGGGTCGGCAGCCTGGGCCTTGCGCACCAAAGTGAGCTGAGAAGCGGTGATGCCCACCCCCAGCCCCATGCCCGAGCGGCGCAAGAACTTGCGTCGGTCCATCGTGGGTATGGCGCGGGACAAACCCCGCGCCAGGCCGTCGAGCAGGCCGCGGGACGGCGACGCCGCCCCTTCGCCTGATGACTTTCGTGTCAACAACATGGAAGCCTCCTGTTGGATGAGCTTTTGGAAAAAGGGACCTGCAGCGGCTTGGACTTAGACCCGAGCCGTGGCGTAGTACTGCTTGACGTGGTCGGTGAGCTGGTAGCCGCCAGTGGACTTGTCTGCGGCCTTGGCCACGTCGGCCTGCACCACAGCCTGGTCGGTGGCGGGCACCAGGGCAGCCACAGCCGCCAGGGCACCGGCGGCACCGGCACCGGCAAACACTGCGCGTCGGCTGATCTCGGGGCGGGTGGGCTGGGTCATGGCGTCTCCTGCTGGCTGTTGATTACGGTATGCAAGGGTGTGCATATGGCTTGACTGTAGCTTTGAACAGGGGGGGTCATCAGGCGGGCGGACCCTAGTGCCCGACGACAACTTGTCGCGTCAGGCTGGCAAGCGACAACTTCGGCAGGCACCCATAATCCGCGCCTCTTCGGGGGTCGGCCAATCGCTTTGACCCCTTGCCCTTGACCCGTCAGCCACCCAAGCGCCACCCCGCGCCACTCAACAGGCACCACCGCCGTGATCATCGGAACCGCAGGACACATAGACCACGGCAAGACCTCGCTGGTGAAGGCGCTCACCGGGGTCAACGCCGACCGCCTGAAGGAGGAGAAGGAGCGCGGCATCACGGTGGACCTGGGCTTTGCATACCACGCGCTGCCCGACGGCGACGTGCTGGGCTTTGTGGACGTGCCCGGTCATGAAAAGCTGGTGCGCAACATGCTGGCCGGTGCCACCGGTATCGACCATGTGATGCTGGTCATTGCCGCCGACGACGGCCCTATGCCGCAGACCCGTGAGCACCTGGCCATCCTGCACCTGCTGGGCCTTTCCAGCGGGGTGGTGGCACTCACCAAGAGCGACCTGGTCGGCGCTGAACGGCTGGCCCAAGCCGCAGCGGAAATCCGCGCCTTGCTGCACGGCAGCGCATTGGCCGGTGCGGCCATCTTGCCGGTGTCGTCCACCACGGGCCAAGGTGTGCCCGCGCTGCTGGAAGCGCTGAGCCAGGCTCGACTGCCCATCAAGCAACAACGTACCCAGCAGCGCACACAAGGCCAATTCAGGTTGGCGGTGGACCGCAGTTTCACGCTGGCTGGCATTGGCACCGTGGTCACCGGCACCGCGCTTTGTGGCCAGGTGGCGGTGGGCGACAAACTGCTGCTGTCGCCCAAAGGGCAAGAGGTGCGCGTGCGCGGCATCCACGCGCAGAACCTGCCGGCCGACAGTGGCAGCGCCGGCCAGCGCCTGGCGCTGAACCTGGCTGGGGTGGAAAAGAACGACGTCCGCCGCGGTGACTGGCTGCTGGCCCCTGCCCTGCACGCCCCCACCCAGCGCCTGGACGTGCGCCTGCACCTGCTGGCCAGCGAAAGCAAAGCCTTGGCGCACTGGACGCCGGTGCACCTGCACCTGGGCGCCGAAGACGTGGGCGCGCGGGTTGCGCTGCTCGAAGGTCAGGCGCTTCAACCGGGCGGCCAGGCCTGGGTGCAGTTGGAGCTGGACCGCCCCATTGGCGCACTGCACGGCGACCGCTTCATCGTGCGCGACCAGTCGGCCCTGCGCACCGTGGGCGGTGGCACGGTGGTGGACGCCTTTCCGCCCTCGACCCGCCGCCACCGCGGCCAGCGCGCCTTGGCTTTGGACGCCATGGACCAGCCCAGCCCTGCGCAGGCGCTGGCAGCGACCTTGGCCTTGGAACCTGCCACGGGTGTGGATGCGCATTCCTTTGCCACCCAGTGGAACTTGCTGGACGCCGACCGCGCCGCGCTGTGGGCCGCCGTGCCGCACCGCAGCATTGAAGAAGCAGGCCAACAACTGTTGTTTGCCACGGGCCAGATCGAGCGCTATGCCGCCGCCATCACCAGCCACCTGGCGGCTTACCACCGCAAGCAACCCGACAGCCCGGGCCTGACACAGGAGCAGTTGCAACGCGCCGTGCGCGACAAGCCCATCGGTGCGCTCTTCGCCCCCTTGCTGCGGCAACTGATCAAGGACGGCGTGCTCAAGCGCGGCGGCGCGCACCTGGCGCTGCCGCAACACGACGCGTCGCTGCAGGGTGCCGACAAACAACTCTGGGAGCGCCTGAAGCCCTGGCTGGACGAAGGTGGCATCCACCCGCCGCGATTCACCGACATGCTGCTGCGCGACCGCACGCTGCGCAAAGACCAGGTGCTGCGCCTGATGCAGCGCTTGCAGCGCATGGGCCATGTGCACCCGGTGGGCGCCGAATACTTCATCCAGACCACGCACCTGTTGGACCTGGCCACGCGCGCTTATCTGCTGACCGAAGCCGACCCCAACCAGCGGCTGAACGTCAAAGAGCTGCGCGAGACCACGGGCATCAGCCGCCACCTGTCAGTGCCGCTGGTAGAGTACTTTGACGCGATTGGCCTGACCAAGCGCGATGAGGTCGGGCGGCACTTTCGGCGCGACCCACGCAAGGTGTTGATGACCTGAAACCTGCCACAAGAACATGGAAGAGGATCGTCCCCCGGTGGGGCGTCCGGTCTGCAAAACCGGGTGGGGCTGCTCTGCGGTCCCAGGTGGGTTCGACTCCCACGCTCTTCCGCCAGAGCAACCCCCATGAACGCTGACGCTTCTCACCGACCGCCCGCGCTGGACAAGCTGCTCGACTCGCCGAACATGCGGGTCTTGGTCGCGCAGCATGGACGCGCAGCGGTCACGGCAGCAGCTCGTGGGTGGCTCGAGCGCTGGCGACTGGGTCCGGTGCTTGCCCCTGTCTTGGCCCCTGTCCTTTCCCCCGTCGCAGCGCCCTTCGACCTGGCGGCTTTTGAGGCCGACTGTGGTGGCCAACTGGCCCACGCGGCGCAAGCAGCCTTGCGCCCCGTCTTCAACCTGACCGGCACTGTGTTGCACACCAACCTGGGCCGCGCCGTCATGGCGCCTGAGGCCATCGAAGCGGTGGTGGCCGTGATGCGCGGTGCGTCCAACCTGGAATACAGCCTGGCCAGCGGCGCGCGGGGCGACCGCGACGACCACATCGACGGCCTGCTGCGCGAACTGACCGGCGCCGAAGCAGCCACCGCCGTCAACAACAACGCCGCCGCCGTGTTGTTGGTGCTGGCCGCGTTGGCCGACCGCAAAGAGGTGCCGGTATCGCGCGGCGAACTGATCGAAATCGGCGGCGCTTTTCGCATCCCCGACATCATGCGCAGGGCGGGTGCGCGCCTGGTCGAGGTGGGCACCACCAACCGCACCCACCTGCGCGACTTTGAAGAAGCCCTGGGTCCGCGCACCGGCCTGGTGATGAAGGTCCACGCCAGCAACTACGCCATCCAAGGCTTCACCAGCAGCGTGCCGGTGGCAGAGCTGGCCGCGCTGTGCAAGGGCCACGGCATTCCTTTTGTGGAAGACCTGGGCAGCGGCACGCTGGTCGACTTGACACGTTGGGGGCTGCCGGCCGAACCCACACCCGCGCAGTCCATCGCCGCCGGAGCCAACGTCGTCACCTTCAGCGGCGACAAGCTGCTGGGCGGGCCACAAGCCGGGCTCATCGTGGGCGACAAGGCGCTGATTCAGAAGATCAAGAAACACCCGCTGAAGCGGTCGCTGCGACTGGACAAGATGACCCTCGCCGCGCTGGAAGCCACCCTCAAGCTCTACCGCGACCCCGACCGTTTGGCCCAGCGCCTGCCTGCGTTGCGCCTGCTGACCCGCAGCGAAGCCGAATTGACCGCGCTGGCGCAGCGCCTGGCGCCCGCCGTCGCACAGGCCCTGGGCTCACGCGCACAGCTGCAGGTGATGCCTTGCCGCAGCCAGATTGGCAGCGGCTCGTTGCCGGTCGACCGCCTGCCCAGCGCCTGCCTGGCTCTGGGCCCTCCCGCCGGCTCCAAACGCGCGGGTGGCCTGCCCGACCGCTTGGCGGCGGCGTTGCGTGCTTTACCGGTGCCCGTGATCGGCCGCATAGAAGACGGGCTGGTCAAACTGGATCTGCGCTGCCTGGACGGCACTGAGGCTGAAGCTGCTTTTTTGAGCCAGTTGCCACTGCTGTCCCATTCACGTTTCTGAGCCCAGCCCCGAGCCCCGACCCGACCGCCCAGTGCCACACCACGGAGAGTCAAGTCGATGACCGACCTCACTGGCAACACCAGCACAACCCGCATAGGCAGTTTGCGAGGCGTTGCTATCGCAGACCGATCGCCAGCAATGGGTGGTGCGCTTGACAGCGCCCAGCGCAACGCTAGGCTTGAAGCCTCGGCCTGCGACGAAGCATTCGATGTGAGAAGTGCGGCACAGTCCCGCCTTGCCGCAACCACTTCCAGAGCCATCACGATGTCTGTCACCTGCTTCATCCGCTTCGCCGCCGCGCAGACCGGGCGCTTCATCCTGCGTGAAGAGCGCAGCTGGCTTGAAGACGTGCCTGGCACGCTCAACCAAAGCCGGCAGGTGGCGCCATGATCGCGGTGATCTTCGAGCTGGAACCACAAGTCGGCTGCACAGCGCGCTACTTCGAACTGGCGGCCAGTCTGAAGCCGGCGCTCGAAGGCATCGACGGCTTCGTCTCGGTCGAGCGCTTCGAAAGCGTCACCCGACCCGGCCGCTACCTGTCGCTGAGTTTCTGGCGCGACGAAGCCTCGGTACGTGCCTGGCGATGTCACGGCATGCACCGCGACGCGCAACAGCAGGGGCGCAACGCGGTGCTCGCCGGCTACCGATTGCGCGTGGCCGCGGTGATGCGCGACTACGGACTCGCGGACCGAGAGCAAGCGCCGGCAGATTCGCTGTCTGCGCTCATCTGACCGCATTGCTGACGACCACGGCCACGGACCCCGCCCACCAACCCCGCCTGGCCTGCGTGGCCCGCGTTCGGTAGGCCGACGACGCTGGGTACGCCGCCATCCAGCCCGAAAGCCTTTCTCAACCTTTTGACGTAT
This sequence comes from Rubrivivax sp., assembly GCA_043774975.1. Classification (GTDB taxonomy): domain Bacteria; phylum Pseudomonadota; class Gammaproteobacteria; order Burkholderiales; family Burkholderiaceae_C; genus Rubrivivax. The sequence goes on along the minus strand of JAYVSX010000050.1, from coordinate 5,586 downwards.
CGGCTTCAGGCTCAGGTTGGTCCACCAAGTCATCGTCCAGCAAACCCATGGCACGCGCTTGCAAAATCGTGCGTTGGCGCGCCAGTGGCGACTGCGCAAGTTGCACCACCTCGTCAATGGCCACGTCCAAACCATCAGAACGTTGAAAGTGCGGGTCGGACAAGAACAGTTTGCGCAGTGCCTGGTTGCGCACATGCTCGTCCACCCCGGGGGCGGTGAAGGCGCTGTAGTCGGACTCGGGGGTCAGGCGCGCCACATCGTCCAGCGTCGGTGAAGCAGTCACAGGGGCACTCGCATGGGGGGTCGGTGGAATTGCCGCTGGGTCAGCCAGCGGACCGACCACTGGGCCTTGCACTGGGTCTTGCACGGGGCTGGCAGGCGAAGGCTGCGCTGGATCAGGCATCCGACCCATCCTGCCGTTTGGCGGCAGCAGCGGCAAACTGCTCTCGCTCTTGCGGGCTCATGAACGACATGGCCTTTTGCCGGCGCCCGGTGTCGGGCCTGAAGTGGGTGTTGGTGAAGACGCGCAGCCATTCGCACAGCTCGGGCTCCAGCGGCACGTTTTCCACCACCTCTTCGGCGGTCATGCGGCGGTCGGCTTCGATGTAGGACACGCTGACGCCGGTCAGGTTCACCATCGAAGGGTCGGTTTCGCTGGGCACCCAGAACACAAACCAGACCGGGCGTCCCGACGTCAGGTTGAGGAAGTAGCCCTTGCATTCGTCGGCAAACAACTGCACCGAGAAGCCCGGGTGCAGCCAACGGGATGTCTTGCCGTCGTCGTGCAGGCAACGGGGTTGCAGACCAAAGGCGACCTGGTCGGGCAAGACTTCGACCAGGCGAAAGGACCAGTCCTGCCAGGCGTTGGGTTGGGCAACCCGCTCGATCACCACCGCCACTTGAGTGACTTCGGGCGGGTTCATGATCGGCAGGGTGCGGCTGTATCCATGCAGATCAGTCTAGCCCAGGGGCGGTGGGTGCGACCGGTGGGTGCGACCGTTGTGGGCGCGACCGTTGTGGGCGCGACCGCTGGCTCGACCGTTCGCGCGACCGTTGGCAAAACACTTGATGCGGCCGGCTCGTTGGCACCGCAAAGCCAGGTGGCTGCATACGGCCCGCGGCCGCTGGAAAACCCCCAGGACCCGCGCTATAGACCGCATCAAGCCGCGACAAGTTGTCGCAAACCGGTGGTCGCGCAGGCGACCGCAGCACGGGGCGATCCCGGTGTTGCTGCGGGTGCACGGCACCTAGAATGGAACCTCACCCTCGGTGCGCCCTCATCGCCCTGCCATCCAGCACCATGCCAACAGACAACGAAGACAGCGGGTTCCTCTCACGCTGGTCACGCCGCAAGGCCCTGGTGCGACAGGGTGCACCCGTTGCGGATGTGACCGAGCCCTTGGCCGGCGTGTTGACCGCGCCGATGCCACCCCTTGAACCATCTGCGCGCGTCGCTGCCCCTGAATCAACCGAGCTCACGCAGACAGCCCCCGAAGCTGCGCCTCAAGCCCAACCCGCTCAACCCGCTCAACCCGCTCAAGCAGGCCAACCAAGCCAACCCGCTCAGCCGCCCGGCCCCACGCTGGCCGACGTGGCCGCCCTCACCCGCGACTCCGACTACTCGCGTTTTGTCGCGCGTGGCGTTCAACCCGACGTCAAGAACGCCGCGCTGTCCAAGCTCTTCACCGACCCGCACTTCAATGTGATGGACCGGCTGGACACCTACATCGACGACTACGGCAAGCCCGACCCCTTGCCACCCGGCATGCTGCGGCAGATGCTGCAAGCCCACGTGTTGGGTCTGTTTGACGAAGAAGACGAACAGAAGAAAACCGCCGCCGCTTCTGCGCTAACCCCAGCGCTAACCCCAGCGCTAACCCCAGCCCTAACCCCAGCCCCCGCCCTGGCCCACGCTGCGCCGCCCGAAGCTGCAGTTCCTGCCAGCGAATTGGCCGCCGTACCGCCCACCGAACCCAGCACCGATGAAAACACTGATCTGCAACTGCAACCAGACGATGGCGCTGGATGCGCCAGCCTTGAGCCGGGCCCTGGCCAAGACGCCGGGGGCCAGCACGGACGGCCTGGAGACGGTTCACACCCTGCTGTGCCGGCGTGAGGCGCCCGCGTTTCAGCGCGCCGCCAAGGCCTCGGGCGCCAGCGGGGACGAACTGCTGGTGGCCTGCACCCAGGAGAGCCGCCTGTTCCTGGAACTGAACGAGCAGACCGAAGGCGCGGCCAGCATCACCGAACGGCCGATTCACTTTGTCAACATCCGCGAAACCGGCGGCTGGAGCCGTGACCACCGCGCCACCGGGTCGTCTGGCGCAGCCAGCGCGGCGTCCACACTCACGCCCAAGCTGGCGGCGCTGATCGCAGCCGCGCAACTGCCGGCCACCGAGCCGGTGTCCACCGTCACCTACAAAAGTGCTGGCCGTTGCCTGGTGCTGGGCGACGCCCAGGCCGCCGAACGTGCTAGCGCGATGCTGGCCGACAAGCTGGACGTCAGCGTGCTGGTGGGCCGCAGCGGCAGCGCTTTGCAGCAGGCCCATAGCCGCGCTACCCACACTGGCCAACTGCTGCGTTTAAGCGGCTGGCTGGGCCACTTTGAAGCCGAGTGGGAAAGCAAGAACCCGATCGACCTGGACCTGTGCACACGCTGCAACGCCTGCGTCGACGCCTGTCCCGAAGGGGCCATCGGCCTGGACTACCAAGTCGACCTCAGCGCCTGCAAAAGCCACCGCGACTGCGTGCGCGTGTGTGAAGCCGCAGGTGCCATCGACTTCAAGCGCCAGCCGATCACGCACAGCGACAACTTTGACCTGGTACTGGACCTGCGCGCGCAAGCAGCCTACAGCCAGCATCAGCCGCCACAGGGCTACTTTCATGTGGGCTCTGACGAGAGCCAGCTGATCGCCGCGGTGCTGAAACTGCGCGAACTGACCGGCGAATTCGAAAAGCCCAAGTTCTTCAAGTACCAGCACAAGCTGTGCGCGCACAGCCGCAATGAGCTGCAAGGCTGCACCGCCTGCATCGACGTGTGCAGCACCCGCGCCATCCGCAGCGACGCGTCCCGCAAAGGCAAGGCCAAGGGCGAGCTGGCCGGTGGTGTCATCGTCGAGCCCTATCTGTGCGTGGGCTGCGGCGCCTGCAGCACGGTCTGCCCCAGCGGTGCGATGGGCTTTGCCTACCCCGCCGCTGCAGACCAAGGCAAACGCCTGCGCACCATGCTCACCGCCTACGGCCACGCCGGCGGGCGCGACGCTGCACTGCTGATCCACAACGAGGGCGCTGGCCTGGGCCTGCTCAACGACCTGGGCCGCGGGGCCCGCGCCAGCAAAACCTTGAAAGGCCTGCCACCCCGGGTGCTGCCAGTGGCCGTGTGGCACACCGCCAGCCTGGGGCTGGACCTGTGGCTGGCCGCCATCGCGCAAGGCGCCAGCCAGGTCTGGGTGCTGTGCACGCCAGAAGACGCGCCCGAATACCGCCAGGCACTGACCGAACAGATGGCGGTGGCGCAAGCCATCCTGAGCGGGCTGGGCTACAGCGGACAGCACTTCAAGATCGTGCAAGCCCAGGACGCGCGCGATCTTGTCGCGCTGGACCTGGCGCTGCGTGCACCGGCTGCGCAGACCGTGGCCCGCGTGGCTTCTTTTGCCGCACAGGCCGACAAACGCGCCACGCTGGACCTGGCCATCGACCACCTGATGGCGCAGGCGCCACAGCCCCGTGACGAGATTGTCTTGCCAGCGGCCGGTTCGCCCTATGGCACGCTGCAAGTGGACACCAGCAAGTGCACGCTGTGCCTGAGCTGTGTCAGCGCCTGCCCCGAAGCCGCGCTGGCCGACAACCCCGACAAGCCGCAGCTCAAGTTCATTGAAAAAAACTGCGTGCAGTGCGGCCTGTGCGCCAAGACCTGCCCCGAAGACGCCATCACGCTGCAGCCGCGCCTGTGGCTGGCCGACAGCGGCAAGGCGCGCAAGGCGCCGCGTGTGCTGGCTGAGATGGAGCCCTACCGCTGCGTCAAATGCAGCAAGCCTTTTGGCACGCTGCTGGCCATTCAAAACATGCTGACCAAGCTGCAAGGCCATTCCGCCTTCCAGGGCGCGGCGGCCGAGCGGCTGAAGATGTGCGGCGACTGCCGGGTCATCGACCTGCACAGCAACCCCAATGAAGTGCGCATCACCGACCTGTGAAGACCATGACTTCAACTGACATTCCCAAGACAAGCGCGCCTGCCGAGCCCCATCAGGTTCAAGCCGTGCCCGTCATCTTTGGCAGCGCCGACGGCAGCGAAGAACTGGCCCGCGCCGAGCTTTATGGCCTGCTGGCCCAGTTGTGGCTGGCGCCACCCGACACGGCCTTGCTGCAGCAGTTCAAGACCGCCGTCACCGAGGCCCCCGAAGCCGGTGCCCTGCTGCAAGACCCCTGGCAAGGCCTGGTCGGCGCGCTGCGCGACACCACCGAGCAGGCCGCTGCTGCCGAGTACCACGCCTTGTTCCAAAGCGTGGGCAAGCCCGAGATCTTTGCCTACGGTTCTTTCTACCTCAGCGGCTACCTGAACGAAAAGCCCTTGGCGCTGCTGCGCACCGACCTGGCCACGCTGGGACTGACGCGCGACGACAGCACGCCGGAAACCGAAGACCACGTGGCCTACCTGTTTGAGGTGATGCGCTACCTGATCGCCGGCGACGACGTGGCGGTCTGCAACCTGGAGCAACAGCGGCGCTTTTTTCGTAACCACATCCAGAACTGGGTCGAGCAGCTGTGCGACGCCGTGTTGGCCAGCCCGCGCGCCCAGGTATGGCGCGCCCTGGCCGTTTTCACGCAGCAGTTTGTGCGCGTCGAAACACAAGGCTTTGACCTGTTGGAAACATGACCAGCAGCATCCCCACACAAGACATCACCGGCCTGATCCTGGCCGGCGGCCGTGGCAGCCGCATGGGTGGCGTCGACAAAGGCCTGCAAAACCACAACGGCATTCCGCTGGCGCTGCACGCGCTGTTGCGCTTGCAGGGCCAGGTGGGGCCGGTCATCGTCAACGCCAACCGCAACCTGGCGGCGTATGAATCCTTTGGCATGCCGGTCTGGCACGACCCGATGGGCGACTTCCCCGGCCCCCTGGCCGGCTGGCTGGCCGGGCTGGAGCACTGCGAAACGCCCTACATGGTGACGGTGCCTTGCGACACGCCCAACTTCCCCGCCGACCTGGTGGCACGGCTGGCTGCAGCGCTGGTTGAACACAACGCCGACATCGCGATGGCCGCCACGCGAGAAGACGGCCGCGTGCAGGTGCAGCCGGTGTTTTGCCTGCTCAAGTCCAGCTTGCTGGAAAGCCTGGTGCGCTACCTGAATGAGGGCCAGCGCAAGATCGACAAGTGGGCCCGTCTGCACGCCTGCACCGAGGTGGTGTTTGACGACGCGCAGGCGTTTTTCAACGCCAACACCGCCGACGATCTGCGCCTGCTGTCGCAACCGAAACCCTGAGGCTTGCACGCCTGGGGGCAGCGTGCCCGCCACGCCGCCCCATTGCCATCCGGCGTGCTTGCCGTACTGCGCTTGCGGCGCTCCCGGATAATTCGCCTTTCA
>JAYVSX010000049.1:0-2634 GCA_043774975.1 Rubrivivax sp. | reverse complement strand
GTCACCCCCTTGAGCCTGGGCATCGAGACGCTGGGTGGCGTGATGACCAAGATGATCAAGAAGAACACCACCATCCCGACCAAGTTTGCGCAGACCTTCAGCACCGCCGACGACAACCAGCCGGCCGTCACCATCAAGGTTTTCCAGGGCGAACGTGAGCTGGCCAGTGGCAACAAGAGCCTGGGCGAGTTCAACCTGGAAGGCATCCCACCCGCACCGCGCGGCCTGCCACAGGTGGAAGTGACCTTCGACATCGACGCCAACGGCATCCTGCACGTCAGCGCCAAGGACAAGGGCACGGGCAAGGAAAACAAGATCACCATCAAGGCCAATTCGGGTCTGACGGAAGCCGAAATCCAGAACATGGTGAAAGACGCCGAACTCAACGCGGCCGAGGACGCCAAGAAGGTTGAACTGGTGCAGGCCCGCAACCAGGCCGATGGTTTGCTGCACAGCGTGCGCAAGAGCCTGGCCGAGCATGGCGACAAGCTCGACGCTGGAGAGAAAGAGAAGATTGAAACGGCGCTGAAAGACATGGAAGAAGCGCTCAAGGGCGACGACAAGGCCACCATCGACGCCAAGAGCGAAGCCTTGATGGCCGCGGGCCAGAAGCTGGGCGAGAAGGTCTACGCCGAATCGCAGGCGGCGGCAGCCGCAGCAGGCGCCGGGGCCGGAACCAGCGCCCCAGGTGGTGGCGACGCATCACCGCAGGCCAAGCCGGCCGACGACAACGTGGTCGACGCCGAGTTCAAGGAAGTCAAGAAGTGATCGTGGGGCCACCCCAGGGGCTGCCAGTGCAGACCCTGGTGGGCCCGTGGGCCAACGCCCCGACTCGCCGCGTTCGATCTGTTGGGCCCGCCCTGCAGACCGTCGCGGCGGGCTTGTTTGAGCAGCATTGAAAGTCCCCATGGCCAAGCGCGACTATTACGACGTTCTGGGTGTGCCCAAGAACGCCACCGAAGAAGACTTCAAGAAGGCTTATCGCAAACTGGCGATGAAGCACCACCCGGACCGCAACCAGGGCCCTGACGCCGCCAAATCGGAAGAGAAGTTCAAAGAGGCCAAAGAGGCCTACGAGATGCTGTCCGACGGCCAAAAGCGCGCCGCCTACGACCAGCACGGTCACGCTGGCGTTGACCCCAACCTGGGTGGCCGCGGTGGGCCCGGCGGTGAAGGCTTTGGCGGCTTTGCCGAGGCCTTTGGTGACATCTTTGGCGACATCTTCGGCGGCCAAGGCGGCGGTGGCCGGCGCGCCGGGGCCGGCCAGCAGGTCTACCGCGGCAGCGACCTCAGCTACGCGATGGAGATCACGCTCGAGGAGGCCGCTTTTGGCAAGGACACACAAATCCGCGTGCCAACCTGGGCGACCTGCGAAACCTGCAAGGGCAGTGGCGCCAAGCCAGGCACCAGCCCCAAGACCTGCAGCACCTGCAACGGCGCTGGCACGGTGCACATGCGCCAGGGCTTCTTCAGCATTCAACAGACCTGCCCGCACTGCCACGGCAGCGGCAAGATCATTCCCGAGCCGTGCGTCACCTGCAACGGCGCGGGCAAGATCAAGAAGCAAAAGACGCTCGAGGTCAAGATACCGGCCGGCATCAGCGAGGGCATGCGCATCCGCAGTGCCGGCAATGGCGAGCCCGGCACCAACGGTGGACCTGCTGGCGACCTTTACATCGAGATCCGCGTCAAGCAGCACGAGATCTTCGAGCGTGACGGTGACGATCTGCACTGCACGGTGCCGGTTGGCCTGACCACCGTCACCTTGGGCGGCAGCATCACGGTACCGACCTTGGGCAATCATGCTGAGATTGATCTGCCTGAGGGCACCCAACACGGCAAGACGTTCCGCCTGAAAGGCAAGGGCATCAAGGGCCTGCGCAGCAGCTACCCGGGCGATCTGTATTGCCACGTGTCCGTAGAGACACCGGTGAAAATCACCGAGCACCAGCGCAAGCTGTTGAAAGAGCTGGACGAGTCTTTCAAGAAGTCTGGCGAGCGGCACTCGCCCAACACCAAAACCTGGACCGACCGGGTCAAGGACCTGTTCAAGTAGCAGCCTGCGGCGCCCTGCCAGCGCGCCTTAAAACAGCTCGCCTTGGGCCGCGGCCGGACCGAACCCCGCGGCGCTGAAGTGCGTCAGGTCCAGGGCCAAGCGCTCGCGATGCAAGCCCAAGCGGCTGCAGGCTTTGATGAAGCGCTGGCGCAGCAGTTGCGCCCAAACCCCTTGCCCCGTCATGCGCGTACCGAAGGCTGCGTCATAGTCCTTGCCGCCACGCATGTCGCGCACGCGGGCCATGATGCGTTGGGCTTTGTCGGGCACATGCTGATGCAGCCAGTTCTGGAACAAGGGGTTCACCTCCCACGGCAGGCGCAGCACGATGCTGAAGGCCGAGCTGGCGCCGGCGTCGCGCGCGGCCTGCAGGATGTGCTCCAACTCCGGCTCGTTCAGAAACGGAATCACCGGCGAAACACTCACCCCCACCGGCACGCCCGCGCGGACCAGGGTTTCAATGGTCTTCAGCCGCCGGTGCGGCGCTGCAGCGCGCGGCTCCAGCTTGCGGGCCAGTTCGGCGTCCAAGGTGGTGATGGAAACATACACCGCAGCCATGCGTTGTGCGGCCATCGGGCCGA
>JAYVSX010000048.1:0-16796 GCA_043774975.1 Rubrivivax sp. | reverse complement strand
GCTGGCGCGTCTTTGACGATGGTGCTGCCGCCGCCAATGGTGGCGCCATCACCCAAGGTGACTGGAGCCACCAGCACGCAATTGCTGCCCACATGCACGTCATTGCCGATCACTGTGCGGTGCTTGTTGGCGCCGTCGTAGTTGGCGGTGATGCTGCCCGCACCGTAGTTGACCCGCTCGCCCACCGTGGCGTCGCCCAGATAGGCCAGATGGTTGGCCTTGGCGCCGGCGGCCAAGGTGGAATTCTTCACTTCCACGAAGTTGCCGATGTGGACGCCCACGCCCAGATCAGCGCCTGGGCGCAAGCGGGCAAAGGGCCCCACCAGCGACCCAGCGCCAATCACGGCGCCCTCGATGTGGGTGAACGGGTGGATCACGGCACCCTTGCCGATGTGGGCATCGCGAACGACACAGTGCGCGCCAATCTGCGCGCCGTCGTCGATGCGCACCTGGCCTTCGAAGATGCAGTTGATGTCGATGTCGACGTCCTGGCCACAGAGCAAGGTGCCACGCTGGTCAAAGCGCGCCGGGTCGGCCAGGCGCACGCCGTTTTCCAGATGCTGGTCGGCTTGCTGGCGTTGAAAGCGGCGTTCCAGGTCGGCCAGCTGCACGGGGCTGTTGACACCCAGCACCTCGGTCTCGCCGCTGGCCTGCGCGGCCACCACCGGCACGCCTTCGGCCACCGCCATGGCCACCACGTCGGTCAGGTAGAACTCCTTTTGCACGTTGTCGTTTTTCAACGCCATGACCCAGCGCTTGAGCAGCGCGGTGGGCGCGGCCATGATGCCGGTGTAGACCTCGCGGATGGCACGCTGCTCGGGGCTGGCGTCCTTGTGCTCGACGATGGCCTGCACGGCCTGGCCCTGGCGAACGATGCGGCCGTAGCCGGTGGCGTCAGTCAGCTCTATGGTCAACAGCGCCAGCCGGTTGCCGGCACAGGCCTGCACCAAGGCGTTGACGGTTTCAGCGCGGATCAAGGGCACATCGCCATTCAGGATCAGCGTGATCGTGTTGCCGTCCAACAGCTGAGGCACGGCTTGCTGGATCGCGTGGCCGGTGCCCAACTGCGGCATCTGGCGGGCGAACACCGCGCCACTGTTGGCGCAGGCGGCTTCTACGCCTTCGGCGCCGTGACCGGTGATGATCACGGTGCGGTTGGCCGCGCTGTTGTCGCCAACCTGAGCGGCAGCGTCCAGAACATGCTGCAATAGGCTGCGGCCGCCCAGGCGGTGCAGCACTTTTGGGGTGGCCGACTTCATGCGGGTGCCCTTGCCCGCGGCCATGATCACGACGTTGAGTGCCATGCAAGTGTCTCGGATCAAAACCTTCATTATCGGGTTGGCGCTGGTGCTGCTGGGCCCGGCCTTGACGGGCTGCAGTGCATTGCGACTCGCTTATGCCAACGGCTCGCAGTTGAGCTGGTGGTGGCTGGACGGCTACTTCGATTTCAGCCGCCAGCATTCGCCGCAAGTGCGCCAAGCACTGGACGACTGGTTCGAGTGGCACCGCACGTCTCAGTTGGCGGGTGTGACGGCCTTGTTGGGGGCGGCCGGGCAGCAGGTGATGGAACCCGTCAATCCGGCCCTGGTCTGCCGTTGGCAAGACCGCATTCGGGAGCAGTTTGAACCCGCTGTGGGGCGCGCCCTGACCGAATTTGCCGACCTGATGCCGGGCCTGGGTGATGCCCAGCTCAAGCACCTGGAGCGGCACTACCTGAAGGTCAACGACAACATGCGCGCCGCCTACTTGCAAACCGATGCGGCCGAGCGCCAGCGCGAATCGCTCAAACGCACCTTGGAGCGTGCCGAGCGTGTCTACGGCAAGCTTGACGACAACCAGAGTCGCCTGGTCGCAGCCGGCATTGCCACCTCACCGTTCAACGCCGAGCTGTGGTTGGCCGAGCGCCAGCGCCGCCAGCGCGACACCCTGCAGACCTTGCGCCGGCTGGTGACCGAGCGGCCCGACCGGGATCAGCGCTTGTCCGCTCTGCGAGCCTTGCTGCAGCGCACTGAAAAGTCGCCCAACGCCGAGTACCGCACTTACCAGGCCAGGTTGACCGAATACAACTGCGGCCTGGCCGCGCAACTGCACAACGCCGCCACCCCGGCGCAGCGCGCCAAGGCGCGCGACAACCTCAAGGGCTGGGAGACCGACCTGCGGTCATTGCTGACCCCCAGCGCTTGACTCCAGCGACTGACTCCACCGATTGACAAGCAGCCCGCTCAGGGCGGCAACTGCACCACCACGCGACGGGGGTTGACGCCCACCTTGGGAAAGTCCATCAGCGCGGCTTCAAACAGGGCCGCCAAGGTGGTGGGGCCCGCAAAAGACCCGCTGCTCTCATGGCTGGCGCGGGCTTCAAACAGCGGCTTGCCCGTGGCGCGGTCGCGGATCAGCAAAGCCACTTCGCGTTCATAGCGGGTCGGGTCGAAGTGCAAGCCCATGCCCCAGCGTGGCGAGACCCAGGGTCCGTTGCGGTAGTAACCAAAGCCGCCGCGCCACCACAGGTTGTCCACCCAGGGGCCTTCGTTTCGACCGACACGCAAGCCCACCTGGACCACAACATCGGGCTCCTGGCCAGCAGCCACAGGCTCAAACCCGGCCTTCTTCAGGGCGCCCTTGGCAGCCGCTTCCAACACCTCGGTTTCACTGGCGCGGGCCTGCTGCGAAGGCAAACGCTCGAAGGCGTAGCTGCTGGGTTTGCGAGCGGCCGGCCACTCGCCAAAACTGGAAACATCGCTGCTGACGCTGTGCAGCGCGGCGCAGCCGCTCAGGCTCAAACTCGCGGCCACAACCACGACCATGGCCAGGCCCCTGGGCCATGAATGCTTGGTTTGCATGCTTCAGTCCTCCGATTCGGTGGATGGGTGTCGGTGCAGCTGGATCGAAGCCGCGGCGGGTGTTGCACAGGGTTCGTCGTCAAAGGCGATGTCCCCTTCAGGAACCGGCGCGCCTGTGGCTTGGAGCGTGGTGAAGGGAAAGAGTTTCCTGTCCATCAGGTGACTGGGCACGACCGAACTCATGGCGGTCAGCATGTTGTCGATGCGACCCGGGTATTGGCGTTCCCAGTCGCGGATCATCTTCTTCACCACCACCCGCTGCAGCGTGGTCTGGCTGCCGCACAAAGTGCACGGGATGATGGGGAACTGGCGCTGCTCGGCCCAGCGTTCCAGGTCGGTTTCGGCGACGTAGGCCAGTGGGCGGATGACCACGTTTTTGCCGTCATCCGACACCAGCTTGGCCGGCATGCCCTTCAGGCGGCTGCCAAAGAACATGTTCATCAGCAGCGTCACCACCATGTCGTCACGGTGGTGGCCCAGCGCAATCTTGGTGGCCCCCAGTTCGCCAGCCACGCGGTACAGGATGCCGCGCCGCAGCCGCGAGCACAGGCTGCACATGGTCTTGCCTTCGGGCACCAGGCGCTTGACGATGGAGTAGGTGTCCTGCTCTTCAATGTGAAACGGCACCTCGCGGCTTTTCAGGTAGTTGGGCAGCACGTCTTGCGGGAAGCCCGGCTGCTTCTGGTCCAGGTTGACGGCAACGATGTCGAAGTGGATGGGCGCGCGCTGGCGCAGGTTGATCAGCACGTCGAGCAAGGCGTAGCTGTCCTTGCCGCCGCTCAGGCAGACCATGACCTTGTCGCCGGCTTCAATCATGTTGAAGTCGCTGATGGCTTGGCCGACCTGCCGGTGCAGCTTCTTGCTCAGCTTGTTGGCTTCAAAAGCGGCCTTCTTCACCGCTTGGGCGTCGGCAGGGGCGTTCATTTCGCTTCGCTCTTCAAACCAAAGACTTCGCAACCCACGGCGTCGCAGTCGGGGTAGACGTCGGGCTTTTCAGTGGCCACACGCGCGGCGCGCACCTTGGGGTGCTGCAGTAGGCGCTTCAGAATGTCGTCGGCGAGCGTTTCTTGCAGGTGGATGTGGCCCTGCGCCACCCGGGCCATGATCTCGCGGCGGATGAAGTCGTAATCCAGCACTTCGTCCAGTTTGTCTGCGCGTGGCGTGGACTGGGCCAGCGGGACGTACAGGTCGACGTTGAAGCGCACCCGCTGCTCGGCTTTTTTCTCGAAGTCGTGCACGCCGATGTTGATCCACACCTCGTAGTCACGCAGGAACAGCCGGCGACAGTCCATCAGTTGGGGGTGGTTGAGCAGGCTTTGCATCAAGGTGCTTTCGAAGGGTTGTTTTCGCGGGCCAGGAACATCACGTCGCGCGCTTGTGACTGCAGGTGCTGACCGCCGTCCACCAGCAAGGTGGTGCCGGTGATGGCCGGTGACTCCAGCAGGAAACGCACCGCGCGTGCGATGTCTTGTGGGGTGCTGCTGCGCTGCAGCGGTGTCATCTGGTGGGAGGCCTGAAATTCGGTGCCGCTCATCTCGCCCGACAACAGCGTGACACCGGGGGCCACGCCGCAGACCCGTACCTGTGGCGCCAGCGCCTGCGCCAACAGGGTGTTGGCGGTTTCCAGAGCGGCCTTGCTCAGCGTGTAGCTGAAGTGGTCGGGGTTGGGGTTCCAGAGTTTCTGATCCAACACGTTGATCACCGCCGCGCCACCTGTGCTGACACTGCGATGGGGCTTGATCCAGGCGTGCAACGCGCGGGCCAACAGCACGGCTGGCGCGGTGTTGGCGCGCCAGGCGCGGTCCATCGTGGCAAAGCTGAAGCTGGCCAGGTCGTCGTACTCAAAAAGCGAAGCGTTGTTGACCACCGCGTCGATGCGGCCAAAACCCTGCACCACGGCGGGCACCAGGCCTTCGCAGTCGGCTTCCAGGGCCAGGTCGGCAGCAAAGGACATGGCCTGGCCGCCGGCGGCGCGCACGGCGGCCACCGTTTGCGCCGCCGCCGCAGCCGAACTGCGGTAGTGCACCGCGACTTGCCAACCATGCTTGGCCAGGTCAAGGGCGATCTCGCGTCCAATGCGCTGGGCGGCGCCGGTGATCAGGACAACGGGCTTGTGATCCATGCGGTTTGGGGCTGGGCGCGGCGGCTGCCAGCAAGAGGCCAGCAGGCCTTGGGTTTTGGGGCGGGTTCGGGACGGGTTTGAGACGGGTTTGAAACTGAAGGGCTTTGACACAATGGGTTGAATGTCAACCTCCGAGACGCAGAGTTTATCGGCGCGACTTCACCAACGCGTCGTGGCGGGCATTGCCCAGAACGGCGGCTGGTTGGGCTTTGACCGCTACATGGCCCTGGTGCTGTACGAACCGGGCCTGGGCTACTACAACAGCGGGCGCCGGGTGTTTGGTTCGATGCCGGCATCGGGCAGCGACTTTGTGACTGCACCGGAGCTCTCGCCGCTGTTTGGCCAGACCCTGGCGCGCCAGGTGGCGCAGGCGCTCAGCGCCGCCCAGACCGACGAGGTGTTCGAGTTTGGTGCCGGGTCTGGCGCACTCGCGCTGCAACTGCTGCAGGCGCTGGGCCCTCGGGTCAAGCGCTACACGATCATCGACTTGTCGGGCACGCTGCGTCAGCAACAAAGCCTGACCCTGGCGGCGCACGCGCCCAAGGTGCGCTGGCTGGACAGCCTGCCCGAGCAGTTTCAGGGCGTGGTGGTGGGCAACGAGGTGCTGGACGCCATGCCGGTGCAGTTGTTGCATTGGGATGGCGAGCGATGGTTTGAACGCGGTGTGGCGCTGGACGGGGACGTGCTGACCTGGGCTGACCGCCCCACCGAACTGCGGCCGCCCGCACCAGGCCCCTACCCACCCGGCACCGTGACCGAAATTCACGCCCAGGCTCAAGCCTTCATCAGCACCCTGGCCGAACGCTTGACCCATGGCGTGGCGATCTTCATTGACTACGGCTTTCCCGAGGCCGAGTACTACCACCCACAACGTTGCATGGGCACCCTGATGTGCCACCACGCCCACCGGTCTGACGCCAACCCGCTGGTGATGCTGGGTGAAAAGGACATCACCGCCCACGTCAACTTCACCGCCATGGCCCTGACCGCACAAGACGCCGGCATGGACGTGCTGGGCTACACCTCGCAGGCCCGCTTTCTGATCAACTGCGGCTTGACCGATCTGCTGCAAGGTGCCGATGTGCGCAGCACCGCCTACGCGCAAAAACTCATCACCGAACATGAGATGGGTGAACTGTTCAAGGTGCTCGCCTTGGGCCGTGGCGTGGCGCTGGAGCCGCTGGGCTTTGCGGTCGGCGATCGTTTGCACACGCTGTGATGAGCAGAGCCAACGTGATCGGGCTGGGTTCATGCGTTGGCTGATCGTCTTTGTGCTGGCCTGCCTGGTCTTCAACAGCCTGCACGGCTGGTTGACCCGCATCGGCCTGGGCAAGTTGCCGGGTGACTTCAGCTTCATGCTGCGGGGTCGGCAGTGGCATGTGCCCTTGGCCAGTTCGGTGGTGCTGAGCGTGCTGGCCATGCTGATTGGCCTGTTCTTCTGACGTGGGGGAGAGAGCCTGTGAATATCTTTCTGTCCTACTCATCGGCCCGGCGCGATGTCGCCGTGCGCCTGAAACTGGCGCTGGAAGCCGAGCAGCACGAGGTGTTCTTCGACCGCGACGACTTGGGCGCTGGCGAGGCCTACCAGCAGTCCATCCGCGAAGCGGTTGAGCAGGCCGATTTGATGTTGTTCCTGGTCTCGCCAGAGTCGGTGGCGCCGGGCAGCTACACGCTGGCTGAGCTGGAGATGGCGCAGGCGCAGTGGCCGCAGCCTTCCGGTCGTGTCTTGCCGGTGGTGGTGGCGGCCACGCCCAAGTCCAGCATGCCGCCCTATCTGTTGGCGGTGACCTTGCTGGAGCCGCAAGGTGAAGTGGTTGCAGAAACCATGGCGACGGTGGCCCGGCTGTCGGCGCGTGGCTTGCGCCGTGCTCTGCTGGATGCGCGCATCTGGGCGGCCGTTGCGGTTGTTGTGGTGGTGGGGTCATGGGCGGTCTTCGGATATCGCCATCTGCAGACACAGCGCGAGGCGGCCGCCGAGCAGGCACGCCAACGGGCGGCACTGAACCAGGAGGTGTCGGTGGCCTCCCGCCTGTGCCTGGACGGCGGTTATGCCGACGGCTTTGCTCAACTGGGCGCACTGGCCACCCGGGCGGCACAGGGTTCAACGGCAGCTGCCGAGGCCACCGCGGCCCTGAACATCGTGCGCGAAGATTGCGCCATGGCCTGGTTGCGCTGGGGCCGCCGCAACCCCGGCGAAACCAGCTTTTCGCAGATGGTGGCGCCGCTGCGCCCGGTGCTGGCGCAGGCCTTGGTGGCCGGCGCCAGCGGCCAGCGCGCGGCCGACCTGCGCGCCCACCTGGGCTGGGCCGACCGGCTGCTGTGGATCGACGGTCAAGATCCCAGCATCGACCCCAAGCCGCACTTTCAGCAGGCGTTGGCGCTGGACGCCGACAACGTCTACGCCCACGCCATGTGGGCGTTTTGGCTGCTGGCGCGTCATCCTGGGCAGGATGCCCGGGCGCTGCAGCACTTTGAGCAGGCCCAAAAAAGTGGCCGCCACCTGGCCTTTGTGCGCGCGCTGCAATTGGGCAGCCTGGTCACCAGCGCCGACCTGGGTGGCGAGGCCATTCGTGTGCTCAACCAGATGCGGCTGGGCCAGGAGCGGCTGGAGCCGGACCGGCTGCCGCGCATCTGGTCGCGCCTGTATGCGGGCACTTACCGAGACGACATCGCAGCGCAGCTGCTGCGTGCCTTGCCGCCGGCCGAAGGCTTGCAGACCTTCTTGTGGTTGTTCCCCCAGGAAAACACCGCAACGTCCAGCACGCCGCAGTGGCGCCTGACTCACGCGCTGCTGCTCTTCAATGCCGGTCAAGGGCCTGCGGCGCGGCCTGACCTTATGGCCCTGCACAAGGAACTGGGCGCCTCCAAAGCCAGCGGCACCTTGGCCGGCGCGGTCACCCAGCTGCTGGCCAGGTTGTGACCCAGACACTGCTGCTGGGCGTTGACTTTGGCTATTTCGCCTTGCTGCTGGGCGTGGCGTGGTGGACTTCACGACACGCTGATAACGACTTTTTCATCGGCAGCCGCAACAGCCCGTGGCCGCTGGTGGCCTTTGGCATGGTGGGCAGCTCGTTGTCGGGCGTGACCTTCATTAGCGTGCCCGGTGCAGCGGCCTGATCAGCCGTCGCTGATCAGGTCCAGATGAAGGCGTATCTGCGCCACCCGCGCGGCTTGGATCGCGGCGCCAATCTCCGGGCCGCGCTGTCCAGCCTGCGCCGCCTGCTCGGCCACCTGGGCGGTGTCGACCTGCAAGGCGGTGTGCAGCAAGGGCGGCAGGCGCTGGGCGGGCAGGTAGGGCTGCTCTTGCAGCCCCGTGCGGCCGCGGGCGTCGCACTCACAAGCCTGCAGCACCGCCGTAAAACGTTCGGGCCGACGAATGGCGTCGCAGCGCTCGAACAGGCGCAACAGGGCTGTCGCAGACAGGTTGGCACTGGCGTGGATGTGGCCGTGCTCACGGGCCACCACGTCGGCCAGTTCGCGGCAGTCGCTGTTGACGCGCCAGCGCTCGCCCAAGGCTTGCGCCAGCTTGGCGCTGCGCGCTTCATGGCCCAGGTGGCGTGGCCATTGACCCTGCGGTGTGCTGCCTTTGCCCAGGTCGTGGGTCAGGCAGGCCCAGCGCACGGGCAGGGCCGCGTTCAGGCGCGCGGCCATGTCCAACACCAGCATCAGGTGCACGCCAGTGTCGACCTCGGGGTGGTGGGCTGGCGGCTGTGGCACGCCCCACAGGCGGTCCACCTCGGGCATCAGGCGACGCAGAGCGCCGCAGGCGCGCAGCACATCGAACATGCGGCTGGGCTTGGCGCACATCAAGCCGCGCGACAGTTCCTGCCACACCCGTTCGGCCACCAGCGCGTCGACCTCGCCGTTGTCGACCATGCGCCGCAGCAGCGTCAGGGTTTCGGGGGCGACGGTGAAGTCGGGAAAGCGGGCCGCCAGGCGGGCCAGGCGCAGCAGGCGCACCGGGTCTTCGGCAAACGCGTCGGAGACGTGGCGCAGCACCCGCTGTTGCAGGTCGGCTTGCCCGCCGTAAGGGTCGATCAGGGTGCCGTCGCTGGCTTGGGCGATGGCGTTGATGGTGAGGTCGCGCCGGGCCAGATCCTGTTCCAGCGTGACCTCGGGCGCGGCGTGAAAGCTGAAGCCGTGGTAGCCCGCGCCAACCTTGCGTTCGGTGCGTGCCAGGGCCACTTCTTCGCCTGTGCTGGGGTGCAAGAAAACCGGAAAGTCCTTGCCGACGGGCTTGTAGCCCAGCTCCAGCAGGGCTTGCGGGGTGCTGCCCACCACCACCCAGTCGCGGTCGGCGGCGGGCAGGCCCAGCAAGGCATCGCGCACGGCGCCGCCGACAACGTAGAACTGGGCGTTCAAGGCACTGCGCTTTTGCGGTAGGGCTCGTCAAAGTCCAGGAAGTCCTGCTCGGCCAGCGAGTCCTTGATCCACGCGGCCACGCCGGGTGCGGCGCTTACCGCCTGCACATAAGCGCGAGTGGTGTCCGACATCGGCAAACCATAGGTCACCCAGCGCATGCAGACGGGCGCATAAAAAGCGTCGGCCGCGCCGAAGGAGCCAAACAAGAAAGGCCCGCCGCTGACCGCCAGCGCTTGGGCCCAGGCGGATTCGATGCGCGCTACATCCTTGCGCACGGCACTCTGTTCGGCCCAGATGCGGGCGCCTTCGTCGTGCAGCAGGGCCTCGATGTTCATCGGGCAGTGGCTGCGCAGCGCAGCAAAACCGCTGTGCATCTCGCACACCAGGCTGCGCGCACGGGCACGTGCCGCGCGCTCGGCCGGCCACACGCCAGGGTGCTTCTCGGCCAGGTATTCGGTGATGGCCAGGGTGTCCCAAATGTCCAGCGCACCGTCGACCAGCACCGGCACCTTGCCGGCTGGGCTGTGGCGGGCCACCGCGTGCCGAAAGGCCGAGCCCTCGCTGAAGTCAAAACGCAGCTTGACCTCTTCAAACGGGATGCCCAGCTGTTTCATCAACACCCAGGGCCGCATGGACCAGGACGAGTAGTTCTTGTTGCCGATGATCAGTTGCACGAGGGCCTCCTGTCGGGTCTGTTCGGTGCGCGGTGATGGATGTTCGCCCGCCAATGCTAGAGGCGGAAGGGCCGCGGCGCGATGCAGAGTTGTCATCGGCCCGATGACAACGGTGCATCAAAGCGGTCAGTGCCCCTCGCGGCCGGCCCGAAACCGGTCCAGCTCCGGCCGCAGAAAAAGATCGGCCAGGTA
This sequence comes from Rubrivivax sp., assembly GCA_043774975.1. Lineage (GTDB taxonomy): Bacteria > Pseudomonadota > Gammaproteobacteria > Burkholderiales > Burkholderiaceae_C > Rubrivivax. The sequence continues at coordinate 6,606 of JAYVSX010000048.1, read as the reverse complement.
GCGTGGTGCCACGGACTCCATCGCGGTGGGTGTGATGCCGATGGCGCGCAGGTCAGGTGCGTGGCCGCTGGCCACGTTGGGCACCGCCAGCGAGGCCAGGTTGTCGCGTGACATCAAGGGCTCCCCGGGCAGGCATTCCATCACGGCCGCCTGCAGCCAACCGGCCCAGTGTGGCAGCGACCACTGCGGCCGGTCGTGGCCTGACCAAAGCCCCGCCAGGTGCACCAGTTGACTCAAGGTGTAGACCTGGGGCCCGGCACATTCAAAGGTCTGCCCGATGGTGGCCGGCGCGTCCAGCGCATGAATGATGGCCTGCGCCACGTCTTCCACCCACACCGGTTGCAGCCGTGCCTGGGCGCCAGCCAGGGGCATCACAGGCGCGACCGCCTGCAGTTGGGCAAACAGGTTCAGGAAACGATCGTGGGTGCCAAAAATAACCGAGGGGCGCAGCACCGTGACGTCGAGCCCCGAAGTGGCCAGCACTGCCTCGCCAGCCGCCTTGCTGCGCAGGTAGCGCGACGGTGCGCCGGGGCTGGCACCCAAGGCGCTGACATGCACCAGCCGCTTGACGCCGGCGCCATGGCAGGCGTTGACCAGGCGGCGCGGCAGTTCGACATGCACCCGCTGGAAGTCGGCTTCGCTGCCGTGCAGGATGGCGATCAGGTTGATGACCACGTCGACGCCTTGAACCAGCTGCTGCAGCTGCGGGTCGTTGTGAACCTGGGCCTGCACCAGGTCGACGGTGGGCAGCAATTGCACGCCTTGGCCGCGCGCCAGGCGGCGGGTGGGCACCTTGATGCGGTCGCTGCTGCTGCGCTGGGTCAGCCGTTCACAAACGGCGCGGCCGACAAAGCCGGTGCCGCCCAAAACCAGAATGCGTGTCATGGAATCTCTTTGTCGGGTGCGGGCGCTGCCGGGTCGCGCGGGCCGATGGGTTTGCCCAGTCGGGACTTCAGCGTGGGCACGGGTTGGCCCAGCACCGCGGCGTAGTAGATGGAGTTGGAGAGCACCTTTTTGACGTAGTCGCGCGTCTCGTTGAAAGGAATGGTCTCGGCCCAGGCGGCCGGCTCCATCAGCGGGCCCTCGCGCCAGCGGCGCGGGCGACCGGGGCCGGCGTTGTAGGCGGCGGTGGCCATCGCCAGCGAGCCGTCCAGGTCGTCCAGCACGCGTCGCAAGTAGGCCGCGCCCAGCTGCAGGTTGACCTCGCGGTCGTTGATCATCTGCGGCGTGTAGGCCAGGCCCACCTGCTTGGCCGTCCAGCGGGCCGTGGCGGGCATCAGCTGCATCAGACCGGAGGCGCCGACGTGTGAACGTGCGTCGGTGATGAAGCGCGACTCCTGGCGGATCAAGCCCAGCACCACGGCCGGGTCCAGCCCCGCCTGCTTGGCCTTGGCCTCGATCAGTTCGCGCTGCGGGGTGGGGAAACGCTGCGCCATGTCGACTTCAAGCTTGGTGCGGTCGCTGGTGTTGATGCAGCGGTCCCAGACCTCGCGTTCGCAGGCCAGTTGAGCGGCAGCGAGCAGGCCACGTTCGTCCAGCCCGCGCAGCGTGAAGTTCCACTCGCGGACGCCCTCCGAACGCAAGCCCAGGCTGATCAGCTGCAGGGCCCGGTTGAAGCCGGCTTGGCTGCGGGCGGCTTCACGTTCGGCGGGCGTCAAGGCCACTGGTGCGCCGGGCACGTTGACTTTGCCACCCAGTTCTTCGGTGGCCAGTTGGCCGTAGAAATTGAGTTGCGGGCTGATGCTTTCCAAAGCCAGCCTGGCGTTGGCCCGGGCGGCGTCTCCGTCAGGCCCCGCGGCGGCGCGGGCCTGGGTGGCGCGGGCCCGCCAGTAGACCCAGGTGGCGTCCATCTGCTCGGCCGCGCTCATGGCGTCCACGGCGCGCTGGATCAACACGGGCCGGTGTTTGTTGTTGACCGGTGTGCGCAAGGCGGCGCGCACATGCCAGGCCAGCAGCTCGTCGCTCCAGGGCGGTGTGGAGCCCGGCTTGGCGGCCTCGTCCCACAGCAGCCAGGCCTTGCGCGCGTAGTCGGCCGCCATCGGCATCAACTTCAGGCCGGCCTGCTTGGCCACATGGGCCCAGGCGGTGGCGGCCAGGGCCACCGGCAACTCTTGCTGCCACCTGGCTTCGAGCTGCGCGGCGGTGTACTCGGGGTCGTTGGCGGCCATGCGCATCAGCGCCAGCAGGTCCAGTTCGTGGGCGGTGATCGTGACCGGTTGAGGGCGCCGTCGAAGGTACTGCTGTGGTGCGTCCCACAGTTCGGTCATGGCCGATTCCAGCCCCGGGCGCACCAGCGCCACCGCGGCGCGCGCCGGGCGCGGGCGGTTGGCCTCGACCGACAGCCGGGCTTCGGTCCACAGGTCGGCGTCGCTGAGCTTGCGTGCTTCGCGCAAGGTGCTGGCCAGCAGGTTGCAACCGTCGTCGAGCTCACGCTGGGCATACCAGGCGGCCTTGGCGGCTTCACGCACGTCCTGGCCGTCGAGGTGCTGGGTCAACACGGCGTAGCAAGTGACGTCGCGGTCGTCGTTCATGCGAAAGCGCGGGAAATCGACGCGGAAGTTGGCCCAATCGCGCCGCCGGCCCAGCTCCAGCAGCCAGTCGTTGCGCAGGCGGTCTTCAACGTAGGTGCCGGGCCAGCGGGCGTAAAAGCCGTCGAGCTCGGCCTGCTGAGCCTGGTTGAGGCGGTTGCCAAGTTCCCAGTACTCGACCCACTGCGCCAGGGGATGGCCGTTGCGGTTGGCCACCTGACGCAGGGCGCCCAACTGCAAGGCGTCTTTCTTTCGCAGGGCCTCTCTGGCCTGCACCAGGATGTCTTCAGCCGGGGCCGATGCCGGGGCCGGCGCGGCACCCGCCAGCACGGCACTGGCCAGCGTCAGGGACAGCGCCGTCAGGCGCAACAAGCGGATAGGTGGCATGGCTTTGAATTTAGCGCAGGGGTGAGGGCTCAGAACCATGAAGGTCAAGGCGGCGTGAGGGCCAGCAGAGCCTGGCGTGTTTCGTCGGCCTGGGCCAACAGCCATTCTTCAAAGGCCGCCAGCACGGGCCGTTGCTGGCGCTGCGGCCAGCGCACCAGCCAATAGGCAAAGGGCGAAACCACCCGCCCCGTCACGCCAAAGGGCTCGACCAGATCGCCGCGCTGGATGGATTCCAGCGTCAGCGGCATGCGGGCCAGCGCCACGCCTTGACCGGCCAGCGCAGCCTGGATGCGCTGGTAGGTGAAGTTCAGGTGCAGCCAGCTGCGCGGCTCCAGGCCTTCGGCTGCGCTCTGGCGCAGCCAGTGGGTCCAGCTGACGTACTCGGCGCTGGGCTTGTGGTCGTCTTCTTCCAACAGCGTGTGCTGCGCCAGGTCGGCGGCACAGCGCAACGGCAGACGCTGCAGCAAGGTGGGGCTGACCACGGGGGTCAGCACCTCGTCAAACAGGCGCACCGAGCCGGGTGGCGCGTCGTCGGGGTGGCAGTGGCGCAGGCCCAGGTCGATTTCCGGGTCGTCGAATTCGGCCATCGTGTCGGTGGCTGAGATGCGGATGTCGGCCTGCGGGTGCTGGGCCTGGAAGGCCTGCAGCCGGGGCAACAGCCACATCGACGCAAACGAGGCAAAGGTGGTCACGCCGACGGGCTGGCGGCGCTGGGCGGTGCGGATCTGGCGCACGGTGCCGTCCAGTCGCAGCAGCAGGGGCTCAACGCTGCGCAGCAGTTGCATGCCGGCGCCGGTGATTTCAACGTGGCGTGTGCCACGCAAAAAAAGCGCCGCGCCGAGTTCTTCTTCCAGCGCCCGGATCTGGCGGCTGATGGCCGGTTGGGTCAGGTGCTGTTCATCGGCAGCGGCTCGAAAGCTCAAGCGGCGCGCCACCGCTTCAAAGGTGCGCAAGGGGCCGATGGCCAACGGGCGATGACGCATTTGATTCATGCGCTTTGATTATCAATCAAGTGGCAATAGATGATTGGACTGTCGATCGGGTAAACCCGATGATTGAGGCGAACGATTTCACTCAAGGAGTTCTGCGATGAAAGTCAACCCCATGACAAATTTGCATCAAACTCACAGCCCTTTTGTATGGCCTTTAGCCGCTCACCAGGCCGTCACCTTGGCGGCGGACCGCGGCACGCGGTCGCTGTGGGTGCACGAAGGCCGGGTCTGGCTGACCCGCCAGTGCGCCAGCGGCGTGCCCGCTGACGTGTGGTTGGATGCTGGCCAAAGCCACACCCTGCCCGCAGGGTCCGAGTGGGTTGCAGAAGCCTGGCCGCAAGCGAGGTTGAGCGTGGTGCAAGCCGCGCCCACGGTGATCAAGGCCGCGGTTTGGCCCGCTTGGCTGCTGCCTTGGCGAGCGGCTGCTTCTTCGGCTTGGCAACGCGCTTGAGGGGCTGCTTGCGGGCCACGCTGCGGGCTTGCAGTGCGGCTTGCAGTGCGGCTTGCAGGGCCAGGCGGGCCCAGGGCTGCATCAGCGCCGGCGAATCCAAGGCTTCGGCCGGCGCGTTCCAGTAGCCCATGGTCAACGCGCTGCCCTTGAGTGAAGTCCTTCGTGCTTTGCGTTTCGAGACTTGCCCGGAAACGCCCGAATGTGCCCGGAAGCGCCCGGGACTGATCGAGGCGCGACAATAGTGCCCCTGCTGCCACTGCAGTGTTTGTCCGGCCTACCGATGTCGCTGAACCTGCCGTCCTTCGAGCCCTCCAAAGACAAGGCCACGCTGCGCCGCCAGCTGCAGGCCGAGCGCCAGACGCTGATCGACCGCCACCAGCGCGCCATGCACCTGCAAGAGGTGCTGCGGGTGTGGTTGATGGGCCGGGCCGACAAAGCCGTGGGCGCTTACTGGCCCATCAAGGGTGAATTTGACGCGCTGCCCGCGCTGTATCGCTGGGCCGAGGCTGACGAAGAACGTTGCATCGGCTTGCCCGTGATCGACAAAACCACCAAGCGCCTGAGCTTTCACATGTGGTTCCCGGGCTGTGAGATGGAAGAAGATGCCTACGGCATTCCCAAGCCCAAAGACACCCCCGTTTTCCACCCCACGTTGTTGCTGGTGCCTTGCGTCGGCTTTGGTCCCCAGGGTGTGCGTCTGGGCTATGGCGGTGGTTTCTACGACCGCACCTTGGCCACGCTGCAACCCCGGCCCACCACGGTGGGTTTGGCCTATTCACACGGTTTTGTGCCGTGGCTGGTGGCCGAGCCGCACGACGTGCCGCTGGATGCCGTGCTCACCGACGAAGGCTTGGACTGGGGCGCACCCCGGCGTTAGCCACGACGTTAGCCACGCCGTGCACGGGCGGGTCAAGCTGTTGACTCAACCCGCCAAGCCCAGCCGTTTGCAGACTTCCAGCGACAACGCGCTTTGGTTCAGCGTGTAGAAGTGGATGCCTGGCGCGCCACCGGCCACCAGCCGCTCGCACAAGCGTGACACCACGTCGATGCCAAAAGCCCGGATCGACGCCGCGTCGTCTAGATAGCCCTCCATCTTCAGGGCCACCCAGCGCGGAATCTCGATGCCATCGCGGGCCGCGAATTGCGCGATCTTGGCGTAGCTGTGGATCGGCATGATGCCCGGCACGATGGGCACGTTGACGCCCAGTGCGCGCACCTCGTCAACAAAGTGAAAGTACGCGTCGGGGTTGAAGAAGAACTGCGTGATGGCCGAATTGGCACCGGCCTTGACCTTGGCTGCAAAGTGCTCCAGGTCCTTGCGCGCATAACGCTGCTGCGGGTGGTACTCGGGGTAGGCCGCCACTTCGATGAACCAGTCGTCGCCCTGGGTCTTGCGGATGAATTCGATCAGGTCTGACGCATAACGAAACTCGCCCGCCGTGGCCGTGCCACTGGGCAAGTCACCGCGCAGCGCGACCAGGCGTTGGATGCCCTGGGCACGGTAGGTGTCCAGGATCTCGGAAATGCCGCCAGCCGTGCTGCCCACGCAAGACAAATGCGGCGCCGCCTCATGGCCCAAGGCCGCAATGTCCCTGACCGTGGCCAGCGTCTTTTCACGCGTGGCCCCGCCGGCGCCATAGGTGACGCTGAAAAATTCAGGCTGCACGACCGACAGGTCCTGCACCACGGTCTTGAGCTTTTCGCTGCCCACGGGTGTGTTGGGCGGAAAAAACTCAAAGCTGATGGGTACGTGTTTCATGGACAGACTCCGAGCAGGCGGGGTTCACCGGCCACCCACGCAAAGCGTGGTGGCCGCCATCAAGTAGCCGCCGCGGAACCGGCTTTGCCGGGCCGCCAGGGGCCGCCCCCCTGGGGGGGAGCGGCCACGGCCGCTTCGGGGGGGGGTCAGTACCTATAGGTATCGGCCTTGTAAGGCCCAGCCTTGCTCACGCCGATGTAGGCCGCTTGCGCGTCGCTCAGTTCGGTCAACATGGCGCCCACCTTCTTCAGGTGCAAGCGCGCCACCTTTTCGTCCAGGTGCTTGGGCAGCACATAGACCTTGCCCACCTGGTAGTCGGCACTGCGCGTGAACAGTTCGATCTGCGCGATGGTCTGGTTGGCGAAAGAAGAGCTCATCACAAAACTGGGGTGGCCCGTGCCGCAGCCCAGGTTCACCAAGCGGCCCTTGGCCAGCATGATGATCTTCTTGCCGTCGGGGAAAGCCACGTGGTCGACCTGCGGCTTGATC
>JAYVSX010000047.1:0-32377 GCA_043774975.1 Rubrivivax sp. | reverse complement strand
GCCCAGGTGGGCGCCAACATCAACGCCAGCCCCATTGGCAAGGGCTTTTACGGCGTGGCGCTGCAGTCGTCGAACTTCGCCGCCCTGCTCAACTTCTTGCAAACCCAGGGCGACGTCTCGGTGCTGTCCAGCCCGCGCATTGCCACGCTCAACAACCAGAAGGCCGTGCTCAAGGTGGGCACTGATGAGCTCTACGTCACGGGCATCACCACCACCACCACCAGCTCTGGCACCAACTCGGTGTCCACGCCCACGGTCAACCTGCAGCCCTTCTTCAGCGGCATTGCGCTGGACGTGACACCGCAGATCGATGACCAGGGCAACGTGATCCTGCACGTTCACCCGTCGGTCAGCGCGGTGGTCGAGCGCCAGAAGGTCATCGACCTGGGCTCCCTGGGTTCATTCAAATTGCCTTTGGCCACCAGCGCCATCAACGAAACCGACAGCATCGTGCGCGTGCGCGACGGCCAGATCGTCGCCATTGGCGGGCTGATGAGACAAGAAACCCGGGCCGAACGCTCGGGCGTCACCGGTCTGTCCGAGCTGCCCTTGGTGGGTGGCTTGTTTCGCCAAACCAGCGACGTCACCACCAAACGCGAACTGGTCATCCTGATGCGCCCCACGGTGATTGCCGAGGACGGCAGCTGGCCTGAAGCCATGAGCGAAGCCACCGCCGCTTCACCACCGCCCAGCAAGCGTTAGGCAAGGCCGTGGCCCGTCCCGAACGCATTCGCATCGGCGACCTCCTGGTTCAGGAGGCGCTGATCACGTCCGTCCAGCTGCAGGAAGCGTTGACAACCCAAAAGGCCAGTGGCCGCAAGTTGGGCCGTCTGTTCGTGGACCGCGGCTGGGTCACCGAAACCCAGATCGCCAAGGCGCTGGCGCGCCAACTGCGCGCGCCTTTTGTCGACCTGTCGCAGCGCAGCGTTCGCCCCGAAGTGGCCAAGTTGCTGCCCGAAGCCCAGGCCCGCAGGCTGCGCGCACTGCCCATCGACGAAGGCGCTGCCGGCCTGCGCGTAGCCATGGCCGACCCTTCCGACCTGACGGCGTACGACGAAGTCGTGCGCCTGGTGCGGCGCGAGATCGAAGTCGCGGTGGTGGTTGAAAGCCAGCTGCTGGCGGCGCTGGACAAGGCCTACCGAACGGGCGACGAGATTGCCGGCCTGGCGCGGGAGCTGACCACCGAGTTGGCCGGCGTCGAAGGTGAACTGGGTGACCTGCTGGGTTTGTCCACCGCGACCGCCGAAGACGCGCCGGTGGTCAGGCTGCTCAGCTCGGTTTTTGAAGAAGCGCTGCGCGCGCGAGCGTCGGACATCCACATCGAGCCGCAGGAACGCAACCTGCGCATCCGCTTTCGCGTCGACGGCGTGCTGCACGTGCAAACCGAAACCGACGCCAAGATTTCAGGCGCCGTGGCGCTGCGGCTGAAATTGATGTCGGGCCTGGACATCTCGGAAAAGCGCCTGCCACAGGACGGGCGCTTTCACGTCAAGCTGCGAACGGGCGCAGTGGACGTGCGCATCTCCACCATGCCAACCCAGCATGGCGAATCGGTGGTCATGCGCCTGCTCAACCAGAGCGGCGGCCTGTTGGGACTGGACCGACTGGACATGCCACCCCATGTGGCGCAGGCGCTGCAGCGGGCCATCAAGCGGCCCAGCGGCATGTTCTTGGTCACCGGCCCCACCGGCAGCGGCAAGACCACCACGCTCTACGCCGCGTTGCATGCCCTCAACGACACAGGCCGCAAGATCATCACCGTGGAAGACCCGGTCGAGTACCGCCTGCCAGGCCTGAACCAGGTCCAGGTGATGGATAAGATCGACCTCAGTTTTGACCGGGTTCTGCGCGCTGCACTGCGCCAAGACCCGGATGTCATCCTGGTGGGCGAGATGCGCGACCAGAAGACCGCTGAAATCGGTCTGCGCGCGGCCATGACAGGCCACCTGGTGCTGTCCACCCTGCACACCAACGACGCGCTGTCCACACCCATTCGGCTGCTCGACATGGGCGTACCGCGCTACATGGTGGCGCTGTCGCTGCAACTGGTGCTGGCGCAGCGCCTGGTGCGCGTGGTTTGCCCGCACTGCAGCGAGCTGCATGTGCCGGACGCCCACGAGCGAGAGTGGCTCAGGCTGGAGTTGGGCGACGGCGTCGACAGCCACACCTTTCAGCGCGGCCGCGGTTGTTCAGAGTGCAACGACACCGGCTACATCGGGCGCACCGGGGTTTACGAGATCCTGGAAATGACCCGCGAGCTGGTCGAAGCCATGAACAGCTCCGATCCCGCCACCTTCAATGAAGCGGGACGCCGACAAATGGCCGGCCGCACGCTGCGCCGCGACGCCCTGCGCCTGGCCAGCACCGGACGCACCACCATCGAAGAGGCCATGCGCGTCAGCGCGCAGGTCGACGAATGACAGGCGTGCTGCCACGCTTTGCCTACACCGGCCGCGCCGCCGGCGGGGCCGTGGCGGGCGAAGCCGATGGCGCCAGCGCCAGTGCCGTTGCCGACCAGTTGCAGTCGCGCGGCATCACACCATTGAGCATCGAGCCGCTCAAGGGCGGGACCCGTGCAGCGGCCAACGTCGACTTGAGTCAGCTCTGGCACCGGTGGCGCAAGACGCGCGTGCCGATGACCGATTTGCTGCTCTTTTCGCGCCAGCTCAACACGTTGTTGCGCGCGGGTGTACCGATTCTGCGCGCCCTTGCCGGGCTGGAAGCATCGGCCAGTTCGCAACAGATGCGCGAAACCCTGCAGCAGGTGCGCCGCAGCCTGGAATCGGGGCTGGAACTGTCGATGGCCTTTGCCCAACACCCGCGCGTGTTTGACGCTTTCTACGTGTCGATGGTGCGCGTGGGTGAAATGACGGGCCGCCTGGACGAGGTTTTCCTGCGTCTGTTCAACCACCTGGAATTCGAGCTCTTCATGCAGCAGCAGGTGCGTGCCGCGCTGCGCTATCCAATGTTTGTCATCGCCGCCATGGTGATGGCCATTGGCGTGATCAATGTCATGGTGGTGCCCGCCTTTGCCACCGTCTTCAAGAGCTTTGGCGCCGAGCTGCCGTTGGCCACACGGATCCTGGTGACCAGTTCGGAATTCACGCTGAAGTACGGTTGGGCCATGGGCCTTGGCGCCGTCATCGCCTTCTTTGCGGTGCGCCGATGGATTGCCACCCCGGCCGGTCGAACCCACTGGGACCGTCTGCACCTGGCACTGCCCCTGGCCGGGCCGATCGTGCGCAAAGCCACACTGGCGCGGTTTGCGCGCAGCCTGTCGCTGGCGCTCAAGAGCGGCGTGCCCATCGAACAAGCACTGTCGTTGGTGGCGCACACCGTCGACAACCACTTCATGGCTCAGCGCGTGGAAGGCTTGCGCACCGCCGTGGAGCGCGGCGAAACCATCTTGCGTGCAGCGGTGGCCGCCAACGTCTTCACGCCCGTGGTGCTGCAGATGATTGCGGTGGGCGAAGAAACCGGCGCGGTGGACGAGTTGATGGACGAAGTGGCCGACCTCTACAACAACGACGTCCAATACGAACTGAAGACGCTGTCGCAGCAGATCGAGCCCATCCTGATCATCTTCATGGGCGCATTGGTGTTGGTTTTGGCACTGGGTGTCTTCCTGCCGGTGTGGGACCTGGGCCGGGTGGCATTCAAGAAATGAAGTGCCTGTGCCGATACCCCAGGTCAAGAAGGCGCGCCGCGTCTTCAACCGCCCAGGACTTGCGATGCCCCGAGACCTCGCTGCTGCTTGCTCACCCATCGAAGGCGATGCAACACGGTGCTTCACGCCTGGAGTTCGCGCTGTGCGTGGCCGTGGTCGGTGTGCTGATGTCGGTGTTTTTGTCCCGCGTGGGCGAATGGACCGACGCCGCCCAGGCGCTAAGCCAAACGGCACGCGCGCAACCCTACCCGGTGCCGATGGTCACGCCAAGCTGCGGCGCATCAGCAGCAAATTCAACGGCTGTTTGTCTGGCCGTTCCCTGTCCCGATCCCTGTCTTGCACTGAAAGGAAACAACCCATGAAAAAGCGTCTCCAAGCCGGTTTCACGATGATTGAGCTGATCGTGGTCATCGTCATTCTGGGCATTCTGGCGGCCACCGCCCTGCCCAAGTTCATTGACATGCGCAGTGACGCCACCACGGCCGCAGTCAACGGCGTGGCCGGTGCTGCTGCAGCGGCGATGAACCTCAACTACAGCGGTTGCGCGCTGACCAACAACGTGGTCACGGCCAACAAGTGCGTCAAGGTCGATCAATGCGCCGACGTGGCCAGCTTGCTGCAAGGCGGAGTGCCCGCGGGTTACACCGTGGCCGGCACCGACCCTGGCACGACCAATGGCGCAACCTCCACCTGCACCGTGGCCAGCGGCGGCGTGACCGCCAACTTTGGGGGCATTGCGGCCGGCAACTGATGCGAGGTTGACCTTTGGGTCGACCCTGATCAAAGTTGCCCATGCGCTGCCCCGAACCGCAGGCCTGGTCAAACCACGCGCAGGAAAAGCGGCCGTGAAATCGCAATCTGGCTTCACGCTGATCGAGCTGGTGGCGGTACTGGTGCTGGTGGCGGTGCTGGCCGTCACCGTGCTGCCGCGCATGGAAGGCGCACTGGCGCTGCGCGGCGACGCCTGGCGCGACCAGGTGGTGGCCACGCTGCGGCAAGCGCAATCGATGGCGGTCGGCCACCGGCGGCTGGTCTGCGTCAACGTGGCCAGCAACGCTTTGTCGGTCAGCATCGCCACCGCTCAGCCTGCCTCCACTTGCACCGTCGCCGTGCCGGGCCCCGATGGTGACACCCGCTGGGCCCGCGACGCGTCGGCACCGGCCACGGCACTCAGCCCGTCGGGCAGTCTCTTCTTCCAGCCCAGTGGTCGCGTCACCCGTGACGGCGCAGGCCTGCTTGCCACACCCGGCCGCATCACCATTCAAGGCCAGCCCGATGTGCAGGCGGTGGCTGAAACCGGTCATGTGCAATAGACCGCGATCACTGGCGCAGCGCGGCCTGACGCTGGTGGAGTTGTTGATCGCCATCGTCGTCATCGGCGTGGGCCTGGCCGGCGTGTTGTTGGCCTTTTCCACCCTGGCCCGCCAAAACGCCGACCCCGTGGTGCAGCGGCAGATGCTGGCCATTGCGCAAGGCCTGATGGAAGAGATCCACCTCAAACCCTATGCCAGCGCCACCAACCCGGCGCCCAGCGGCTGCGCCCGCGACAGCTTTAACGACGTCAGCGACTACCACGGCTACAGCACCACCAACGTCATTTGCGGCGTTGATGGCACCACGCTTGGCGGCTTGAACGGTTACTCGGTGCGGGTCGTGGTGGCGGTTGCCGCACTCTCGGGCGTGGCTGCGGCCAAACGGGTAGACGTGACCGTCAGCCGCGGCAGCGACAGCTTCACCCTGACCGGCTGGCGCACCGACCATGCGTCCTGACGCGCGATTGCCAGCGAGGTTGCAAGCGAGGTTGCAACGGCCTGGGCAGCTGGGCGTTGGTGCGGGCCGGCTCCTGCGTGGCTTCACACTGGTGGAACTGGTGGTGGTGATCGCGCTGGGCGGCATCGTTGCAGCCTCGCTGGCGGTGTTCATGCGCCCGGCCCTGGACGCCTGGCTCACCACCCGCTCGCGTGCCACTGTGGCCACGCAAGCCAACCTGGCGCTGCAGCGCATGGTGCGCGACGTGCGTGCCGCGGTGCCCAATTCCATCCGCACGCCGGGCACACAATGTTTCGAACTGGTGCCCACCAGCACCGGGGGCCGCGCCCGCACGGGCCCCGACACCGTGAACGACAACGCAGCGGGTTGCAGCCCTTCGGCCAGCTGTTCAGCGCCGCTGGACACCAGCCAGGCGACGAACATGCTGGACGTGCTGAGCCCGCTGGGCACGGTACCCACAGTAGGTGACTGGGTGGTGATCGACAACCAAAATGCCGCCGACGTCTACGCCGGCACCAACCGCGCCCAGATCACGGCCGTGACCGTGCCCAGCGCCACCCAGGGGCGCCACCGGCTGACGCTGGCCAGCACCCAGTTTTCACCCGGTTACGACAGCGGCCGCTTCACCGTGGTGCCGGCCGCCCAGCAGGCGGTGTTCTACGTTTGCCGGGGTGCCGACGGCACGGTGGACGCCGCGGGCAACGGCAAGGGCAGCTTGATGCGTTTGCAGGCCTACGGCTTCAACGCCGCCCATCCCACCTCATGCCCAGCCACCCCCACCGGCGATGTGCTGGCGACCCAGGTACGCAGTTGTCGCTTCCTCTACGACCCCAACCAAGGCGCAACCCAGCAGCACGGCTACGTGGCGCTGGAGCTGCAGATCACCCGCAACCAGGAGTCGGCCACCTTGGTGGTGGGCGCACACGTGGTCAACGTGCCGTGACGTTCAAGCCCGCATTTTCGAAGACCCTGCGCCGGCACCAACGGGGCTTGGGCGCCATTGCGGCCATCGTGGTGCTGGTGCTGTTGGCCGGCCTGGCGGCGGCGGTGGTTCGCCTGGGCAGCGCGTCGGCCGGTGCTTCTGCCCAGGAAATCGAGTCGACCCGCGCCATCCATGCGGCCCGCGCCGGGCTGCAATGGGGCCTGTTCCAAGCCTTCAAAGGCAGCTGGACCAGCTGCAATGGCAACGTCCAGAGCCTGGACCTGCGCAGCGCCACGGGCATGACGGTGACCTTGCGTTGTGACTCCACCGCCTACAACGAAGGCGAGACCACGCCCGGCGTGCCGCAGGTGGTGCGGGTCTTCACCATCGAGGCCGTGGCCTGCAACGCCGCCGTGGCCTGCCCCGACGCCGCACGCGTGGCGTTACCCGGTTATGTCGAACGCATGCTGCGCGTTCAGGCGGTCAACTGAAGGGCCACCGCAGGCGTCACGCCTGAACCGTGGCACCCGGCAGTTCATCACCCAGCCAGCTGAGCAAAATCAACGCCGCTGCACTGCCCACCGGAAACAGCAGCACCGCCAACGACACCCAGCCAGCCACCGAACGCCGCATGCGCTTGGCCGCCAGACCCAGAAACACCCAGTGCAGGATCAGCGCACAGGCCAAGGCCAGCCCGGTCGCCGTGGCGCGCAGGGGCGTTGCCACCGTGCGCTCCAACAAGGGCGGCAAAAAGAGCGCGATACAAACCAGCGACACCACCAAGGCCACGGTGGATGCCGTCAAGGCACGTTGGTCGGCTGTTTCTTTCATGGCAAGCTCCAGCGGCTCTGCAGCACCGGGCTGCGTTCGTGTCAGTGTAGGCTGGGCTGCCATCAGGCTCAAGTCGCAGGGCTCAAGTTACCAGCCGCAAGTCACAGGACCCAAGCCACAGGGCACCCGTCCAGCGCGGGCGGCCACCGCTCAGGCCCACGCCACCCAGCGAAGCCACCGCGCACGCGCTCAGGCCGGCCGATCAGCGGAACTTGATTCGCGTGGCATCCAGGCTGCGCTGATCGGCTGACAAAAGTCCTTTGACCTCCACCGCGCGGCCAACGACCAGGTCTGCAGCGGTCCCGTCTTCGAAACGCAAATCCGAGCGTGCGGTGCCGATCGTGAAGCCGCGCAGGCTGACGGTGCGCTGGCTCGGGTTGACGACCGTCAAGGCGCCGATGATTTCGAAGCCCTGGTCGCGAACCTGTTGGTCGCTCTGGATGCTGACCTGGGTGGCGTGCAGCACGCCTGAGCGCACCGTGCCTTCCACCCTCACACGAACGCCCACCGCCAGCCCGGCACTGCCGTCGGGGAAGCTGGCGCCGCTGGCGTCGACCGGGCGCCCTCCCACGCTGAAAGTCTGGGCTGACGTGAAGCTGTTGATCAGGCCCTCGGCCTTCACGGTCTGCAGGTCAGCCAGCGGCTGCAGCGCGGTGTCAAAGCCCTTCACCACCCAGCGCGCCGGGTTGAGTTCGGCCGACAGGCGCAGCCGCACATACTGCCCAGGGGCCAGACCCGCGGGCACGCCCGTCGCGCCAGCGTAGCTGTAGGTGTGGGCACCGATGCGCAGCGTCTGGGCTGCCGTGTCCACGGCAGACAGCGGCCCACGCAAGCGCAAGCCTTGGCCGATCACGGCCGGCTCGATGCGTGTGGCCCGGTAGCGCTGGGCGGCGGCGTCGAACACCGCGTACACCTCCAGGCCTTGGCCCAGGGACAGCCCGGCCAGGCGGGTCAGGCGCTCATCGAACACGGTGGTGGCGTCGACCGACACCCGTTGACCCAGGATGGTGAAGCTGCTGCCGGCCAGGTCCAGCAGGCCCAGCGGGCCCACCAGCTCACTTTCAAACCGGATGCGCGTGGCGGTGGCGCGGGGTCCAGACGCGTCGGTGGTGATGGCGCTGCTCTCGACTTCCACCGTCATGCCCAGCCGCAGGTCGTCGCGCGAACGGCGGCCGCCGTCGACGTCCTGCACGTCGGCGCTGACGTCATCAAAGCGAACCCCGCCGACGATGACCGAGCCAAACCCGGTGATGGGCCCGGAGGCGTAAGCCGTGGCATTGCCGCCAGTCCCCCCCGTGCCAACGCCGCCACCACAACCGGCGGTGACGGCCAGGGCCATCGCCATGACCATCAACAGGCAAAGCGCAGCGCGCCGCTTCACAAAGGATCTCATCAGGGCATGCATGTCATTTCTTTCTCTTGGCCCGCGCCGGCGGGCGAGCGCGCTCAAGGGTGGGGGCAACAGGTGCTGCACCCTCGTGGTAGCTGTAAAGGCCCACGCGCAGGCGGCCCTGTGGTGCAGGCTGTTGAGTGGCGTCGGCGGCCACGCGGGCTTCCAAGGCGGGCACCAAGGCGGCCAGCAGGGCCTGCCATTGGGCGTGCACCTGGGGTTGCACCGATGCGATCGAAGCTGCGGTCAAACCGTCAGCAAACACGGCCTGCTCGAAATGCAGGCGGTCTTCACCGCCGAGCACGTTTTCAACCGCCGCCCGCAGGTGGTCACCCACGTTGTCGCCCAGGAAGCCCAGCTGCCGCGACAGGTCGCCGGTGGCCACAAAGGTCTCGCGCTGCAGGCTGACCTGGTCGCTGGATTCGTCCCATAACGCCAGCCCCAGGCGCACCAGTTCGTCGAGCAGGCTGCGCGGGTGCACATCGCGGGTGACGGACTGGGCCAGCGACTCAAAACTCAAGGCGCCTTGGCGCGGCAGCACCACCGGCTGACCATCTTGGCCACGGTAAGGCGCTTGGGTGCGCCAGTGGGCAAAGACCTCGCTGGCCAAGGAACGCGGGCGGGGCGCGGCGTCACGGGCTGGCTCTTGTTGCACGATGCGGGTGACCTCGCGGCGGTTGATGCCGGTGGTGGTGCTGATGCGGCTGACCTTGCGATGCGCCGGCAAACCCGGGTGCGCCTGGGCCGCCGCCTGAACAAAGGCCTGGCGCAACAGTTCTTCGACGGCGGCGTAGGGCAGCCCTCGCCCCACCCCCAGCTGGGCCACAGAAGACAGCAAGCCGGCCAGGGCATCTTGCAGCGCTTGCTGCTCGGGGCCTGGGCCGGCGTCGTCTGGGGGAAAATCGCTGTTGACGTTCACATGGAAAGCGGGTCGGCTGCACTGTAAGGGTCAGCCAACCCGCAGGTCCACAACAGACGGTTTACTTGAACTCGACCCGACGGGCTTCAAGGCGCGTGCGGTCGCTGCTCAGCACGCCCTTGACTTCGACCCGCTTGCCATTGGCCAGCGTGGCCTCAAGGCCGTCCTTGTAGGTCACCGTGCCACCGTACCAAACCGTCACGCCGCGCAGCGCAAAGGTCTTGGCGGTGGTGTTGAGGTTGCTCATCTCACCGCGCAGCTCCAGCTCGCGGACCGTTGGGCGGCGGTCTTCGATCTCGACCTTGGAGGCCACCAGCACGCCGTTGGCAACCACACCTTCGACTTCGACCTTGGCGCCCAGCACGATGCCGGTGGTGCCATCGGGGAAGGTGGCGTTGCTGGCGTCGACTTGCAGTCCATTGACCTGGAAGCTGCTGGTCGACGTGAAGGTGCTGATCACACCTTCGACGTGGGCGTCACGGCGGGTCACTTCAGGCAGGCGCAGTCCGCCGCGCAGGCCTGTGGCCACCCAGACGCCATTGACCTGGGTCGTTTGCAACAACACGCGCACGATCTGGCCGTGGGTCAGGCCGGGCGGCACCAGCCCGGCTGGCAGGCCGGTGTAGGAGATGACCTGGCCGTTGATGGTGAAGGTCTTGGCGGTGGTGTCCAGCCCGGTTATGGCCCCACGCAACTTGTAGACGGTGGCACCCGGCTTAGGTTCGATGCGGGTGGCCACGACGCGGCCGTTGGCGGGGTCCAGGATGCCGTAAACCTCGACCACCGCGCCTGCGGTCAAGGCGGACAGGCCGCCGGCCAGCGATTCGTCAAAGATGGTGCTGCTGGTGACCAGCACCGTCTGGCCCAGCACCTGAACGGTGGAAGCCGTGGTGTTGATGGCGCCCACCGGCCCCACGATTTCGTTGCCCAGCCGAATGCGCAGCGCCAGCGCACTGGCCGTCGAGCGGTCTACCGCGCCGGCGTCCAGCTCGACCATCATGCCCAGCTTCAGCTCGGAGCGGCCGCGGCTGTTGCCCTCTTCGTCGGTCACGCTGGCGGTTGAATCGTCAAAACGCACGCCGCCGACAAAGATTGACCCAAAGCCGGTGATCGCACCTTGGCTGTACGTGGTGGCGGTAACCGCCGTCGCGGTGCCGGCTGCTGGCGTGGCGTCACCGCCGCCGCCGCAGGCCACCAGCGCCGCGGTGGCACAGGCGGCTGCAACCGCCGTCCAGGCGGAAGACCATTTGGAAAGAGAAAGATTCAGCATCACAAGCTCCCGGTGGGTGCAGCAACCGTTTTGGTCGCCGCATGCCCCGCAGTATAAATGTGCATATCGCACTTTTATATGTCGAATTGTTTCCGGGGTGCCAAAAATCGCCACGCGGTACGCTCAGGCTGAAAGTGGCAGCTCTTTGAACAGCACCCCCAGGCCGCCGAGCTGCGTCGTCTGCACTGAACCCCACCCACTCGTTCTGCCCATGTCGCCCCGCCGCTGGATCGCCCACCTGGACATGGATGCCTTCTATGCCTCGGTGGAGCTGCTGCGCTACCCCGAGCTGACGGGGCAGGCGGTGGTCATTGGGGGCGGTCGCAGGCACCAACCGGTGATGCAAAGCGACGGCACGCGCCAATTTGCCCGCCTGGCCGGCTACGCGGGGCGCGGCGTCATCACCACCGCCACCTACCCGGCACGCGACCTGGGTGTGCACAGTGGCATGGGCTTGATGAAAGCCGCTGCGCTGGCGCCCCAGGCGGTGCTGCTGCCGGTGGACTTTGAGCAATACCGCCACTACTCCAGGCGCTTCAAGGCCGCCGTGGCCGAGGTGGCCCCGCTCATCGAAGACCGCGGCATCGATGAAATCTACATCGACTTGACCGACGTGCCCGGCGCGCAGGACACGATCGGCTTTGACACCACCGGCGGCGTGCGCGCGGTGGCCCAGGAAATCCGCAACACCGTCAAAAGGGCTACCGGCTTGAGCTGCTCGGTGGGCGTCACGCCCAACAAGCTGCTGAGCAAGATCGCCAGCGAGCTGGACAAGCCCGACGGGCTTTCGGTGGTGACGCGCGAGGAAGTGCCCACCCGCATCTGGCCCTTGCCGGTGCGGCGCATCAACGGCATTGGCCCCAAGGCCGGGGCCAAGCTGGCCGACATGGGCATCCGCACCATCGCCGACCTGGCACAGCGTGAGCGCAATTTCCTGATCGAACACTTTGGCCGCAGCTACGGCCGCTGGCTGTTTGACGCTGCCCATGGCGTGGACGACCGCCCGTTAGTCACCCACAGCGAGCCCGTCAGCATGAGCCGCGAAACCACCTTTGACCGCGACCTGCACGCGGTGCGTGACCGCCCCGAACTGACCCGCATCTTCACCGAGCTGGCCGAACAGGTGGCCACCGACCTGCAGCGCAAGGGCTACGCCGGGCGCACCATCGGCATCAAGCTGCGCTTCGAAGATTTCAAGACCGTCACGCGCGACCTGACGCTGCCAGAACCGGTGGTCGACGCGGCGGCGGTGCGGCAAGCCGCCGGTCTGTGCCTGAAACGGGTTGACCTGACGCGGCGCATTCGGCTGCTGGGTGTGCGAGCCGGCTCGCTGGTCAAGCTGTAGCAGCACCCGCTTTCCTGGGTAGCATGCTTGGGTAGCATGCCGCCTTCAGGAGACAAGCCCCATGACCGTGATCACCACCATCGAAGACCTGCGTGTGCTGGCCCAAAAACGTGTGCCCAGGATGTTCTACGACTACGCCGATTCCGGCAGCTGGACCGAGAGCACCTACCGCGCCAACAGCGACGACTTCCAGAAGATCAAGCTGCGCCAGCGGGTGGCCGTGAACATGGAAAACCGCAGCACCGCCACCACCCTGGTCGGGCAGGCCAGCAAGATGCCGGTGTGCATTGCGCCGGTGGGGCTGACCGGCATGCAGCACGCCGACGGCGAAATCCACGCCGCCCGCGCGGCTGAAAAATTTGGCATCCCATTCACCTTGTCGACGATGAGCATCTGCAGCATCGAAGACATTGCGACCCACACCACGGCACCGTTCTGGTTTCAGCTGTACATGATGCGCGACCGTGACGCCATGGCCCGCATGATCGACCGCTGCAAGGCCGCCCAGTGCAGCGCGCTGGTGCTGACGCTGGACCTGCAGGTCATTGGCCAGCGCCACAAAGACCTGAAAAACGGCCTCACCGCCCCACCCCGACCCACCCTGGCCAACATCATCAACCTGATGAGCAAACCGCGCTGGTGCCTGGGCATGGCGGGCACCCGGCGCCACACCTTTCGCAACCTGGTGGGCCACGTCAAGGGGGTCAGCGACATGAGCAGCCTGGCGGCCTGGACCCACGAGCAGTTTGACCCGCGCCTGAGCTGGGCCGACGTGGCCTGGGTCAAGCAGCAATGGGGCGGCAAGCTCATCCTCAAGGGCATCATGGACGTCGAAGACGCACAACTGGCGGTGCAAAGCGGCGCCGATGCCATCGTCGTCAGCAACCACGGCGGGCGCCAGTTGGACGGCGCGCCCAGCAGCATCGAAGCCCTGCCCGCCATCGTGGCCGCGGTGGGCCAGCAGATCGAGGTCTGGATGGACGGCGGCATCCGCAGTGGCCAAGACGTGCTCAAGGCCTGGGCGCTGGGCGCCAAGGGCACCATGATCGGCCGTGCGATGGTCTATGGCCTGGGTGCGATGGGCGAAGCCGGTGTGACCAAGGCGCTGCAGATCATCCACAAGGAACTGGACGTGACGATGGCCTTCTGTGGCCACACCAACATCCAGAACGTCGACCGCAAGATCCTGCTGGCGGGCACCTACCCGGCCGGCTGAAGACCTTCAGCGCACACCCAGCTTGAAGGCAATCATGGCCCGCAATTTGTTGGGCAGCACCGGCTTGATCAGCAGGTGGTAGTCATGCGTCACGGCTTCGTCTTCATGGCCACCCAGGCTGCTGCCGGTGATGACGATGGCGGGCAAGCGCGCCGTGGGCCAATGGGCCCGGATCAGGCTCAGGGCGTCGATGCCAGTGCGCCCCTGGGGCAGGCGGTAGTCCAGCAGCAGCAGGTCGGGCTGCTCGGTGGGTGACTGCAACAACCACTGTTGCACGGCATCCACCGTGTCAAAAGCCACCACGCTGGCGCCCCAGGCCTTGAGCAACACCACCAGGCCTTCGCGCACGGCCATTTCGTCTTCAACCACCACAAAGGCGCGCCCTTGCAGCGTCAGGCCCAGCGGCGCCTTGGTGCCGGTGCTCAAACCGGCCTCGGCCGGCCGCGGGGCCTTGCCGACTGGCACTTCCAGGCTGAACACGGTGCCCTGGCCGGGCCTGGAGCGCACCGTCAACGGTGCGTCCATCAGCGTCGCCAGCCGCTTGACGATGGCCAAGCCCAGCCCCAGGCCCTTGCGGTGGTGGGCCTCCAAAGGGCGGTTGCTCTGAGCCTGGAAAAACTCATCGAAGATGCGCGACAGGTTGGCCTCGGATATGCCGATGCCGCTGTCCCACACCTGCACCAGCAGCTTGCCCTGGCGCGGCCGGCAGCTGACCAGCACGCCCCCGTCGTCGCTGTAGCGGATGGCGTTGCTGACCAGGTTGCGCAGCACCCGCTCGAGCAGCACCGGGTCGGTGTGGGCCACCCGGTGCTCACCGTGAAAGGACAGCATCAGGCCTTTTTCAAACGCGGTGGGCTCGAAGTGCAGGCGCAGCCGGGCAAAAACATCGCGCAGCCGCACCGGTGCCGGGTTGACATCAACGCCGCCCGTGTCGATGCGGGTGATGTCCAGCAGCTCGCTGAACAGGCCCTCCAGCGCGTCCACACTTTCATTGATGCTGTTGACCAGCGACGCCACCTCGGGGTCGTGGCTGCGTTGGCGCAGCGCTTCGGCAAACAAACCCATGGCGTGCAGCGGCTGGCGCAGGTCATGGCTGGCCGCCGCAAAAAACTGGGTCTTGGCGCGGTTGGCGGCTTCGGCCGCGCGGCGCGCTTCTTCAGCCACGACTTTTTCGGTGCGCAGCTTCAGCGCCAGCTCGTCGGTGCGGCTCTTCAGCGATATGGCCTGCCCCAGCGCGCTGCTGTAGGTGCGCGCCATCAGCACGGTGATGCAGAACATCAAGGTCAGCACCACCGCCAACTGCAGGTGAAAGGGTTGTTCGGTGTCGCTGGCCACCCGCACGATGGTGGGCGTGAGCACCAGGCTGATGAAGGCCATGAACACCGTGCCCTGGGTGGCCAGCAACTGCACGCTGGCCAGGCAGTAGGTGAACACGATCAGCAGCAGCGCGACCTTGTGAAAGGGTGAACCCAGCCCCCAGAACAACCAGGAGGCCAAGCCCCACATGGCGCCCATGCACAGCACCAGCGCCCACCAGCTGCGCCGCCAGACCCGCAGCGCCTCGAGCCCGGTGTTGCGCTGGCGGCGAAAGCGCAGGTAGTGGCCCAGGCGAACCAGCCACAGCACGCTGATGACCGCCAGCCAACCCCAGATCCGGACGGGATCGGCCAGCGGCCCATAAAAGGCCGCGATCAACCCAATGCCAAACAGGTTGCCGGTCAGCGTGGCCGGCGTCTGCACATAAAGGGCCAGCAGATGGTCGATGCCCGAACTCGTTTTGGGCACAGCAGGCGCGGCCGCTTGCTCAGGCTGATCAGGGGGATCTACGGTAGCGCCAGCCTCTGGCGAACCCACAGGGGACAACACACCAGCCCCCGTCAGCGTTGCGGCGGACGCCAGGAAAACCCGCCCTGCCCTTGGGTCATCTGGCTGACCGCCAGCACGGCCTGCGTGCGCGAGCTCACCCCCAGCGCACGCAAGACCGCGGCGACGTGGTCTTTGACGGTTTCGACACTCAGGTTGAGCTGGCGCGCAATCAGCTTGTTGGGCAGGCCTTGCAGCAGCAGCGACAGCACTTCGGCCTGCCGGGGCGTCAAGCCGATCTCCTTCATCGATGGCAGTTTTTGGTGGGCTTCGGGCCGTGCAGCGGCACCAAAGGGGGAACTGACGTGGCTCGGCTCGTCGGCCGGTCTCATCACGCCCGGCACGGTGTCGCCACCCACCACCGTGCGACCAAACTCCAGGCCCAGCATGTGCGGCGGCACGTACATCGAGCCGGTCATCACCATCGCCAAGGCGGCATGCAGTTCACCGTGGCTGCTCGTTTTGGGCACAAAGCCCATGGCACCGCTGTCGATCGCGCGGATGACGTCGCTGGTGCGGTCTGAGGCCGACACCACCACCACCGGCACGGCCGGGTAGGCGGCCCGAAATTCCACCAGCACGTCGAATCCGTCGGCGTCACCCAGGGCCAGGTCCAGCAGCACCAGGTCAAATTCGGAGTCCGACTGCAGCGTGGCGCGCGCCGCAGCAGCGCTGTCGACCCCCACCACGGTGGTGTCGCTGCCGATGCGCTGGATGACCGCCTGCAAGGCCGACAGCACCAGGGGATGATCGTCAACCAGCAACACCTTCATGGCTTCTCCACACCTTCACGGGCTTTGATCATTGTGTGGCCAGGCCTGTGCGCCCTGGCCTCCCACCTTTGGGGGGTTAGACGTAGCGGCGCGAAACCGTTTCGGCCACGCAAGCCGGTTTGGCTGAGCCTTCGAGTTCGATGGTGGCTTCTACCGTCAGCTGCGCGCCGCCTTCCAAGGGCTCAAAACTCAACAACTTGAAGCGCCCACGCACGCGGCTGCCCACCCGCACCGGGCTGACAAAGCGCACCCGGTTCAACCCGTAGTTGACGCCCATGCGCACGTCGTCCACCGCAAAGGCACTTTCAAACAGCATCGGCAACAGGCTCAGCGTGAGAAAACCGTGCGCAATGGGCGCCCCAAAGGGCCCGGCAGCCGCGCGCACCGGGTCCAGGTGGATCCATTGGTGGTCGCCAGTGGCCTGGGCAAATTGGTTGATGCGCTCTTGGTCGATGGGCACCCAGTCGCTGGCCCCAATGGCCTGGTCCACCAGGGCGGCCATGTCGGCCAAATGCGGGTATCGGGTCACAGATGCTGTCATGCCTTGATCCAGGTTTCGAGCGGAGCCCATTGCTCCAGATCGCGTTCCACGCGGCTTTTGGCCACGTCCCACAGCGTCAGGCCGTGGGCTGCCAGTTGCACATAGTTCTGGGTGTCGCGCAGCCAAGCCACCACACCCACGGGGAGCGTGGCCAGGTAGTTGTGAAGCTGGTCGTTGGCACGCGTGTTTTCCTTGATCCGCATGCCCACCAAGCCCAGTTGGACGTCGCTTGCGCGCCGATGCGATCGCAGCGTTTGCACAAAAGCATGGGTGGCCTGGATGTCAAACAAGCTGGGCTGCAGCGGAATGAGCATGCGGTCGGCGATCTTCATCAGCGCGTCCAGGCGTTTGCCGGTCAGGCCGGCCGGGGTGTCCAGAACCACATGGGTGGTGCCTTTGGGTGGACGCACCACCTCTTCAGGCGACACGTCCCAGCCACGAATCACCGGCAAATGGGCCGGGCGCAGCGCCAGCCATTGACGGGCCGACTGCTGGCGATCGACGTCACCCAGCATCACCGCATACCCCGCAGCGGCCAGACAACCGGCGATGTTGGTCGACAGCGTGCTCTTGCCGACGCCACCCTTTGGATTGGCGACCACGATCACTGGCATGGATGGTTCCCCCCGGGTGCGATGGCTTTGCCGGGTATGGTAGCGGCGAGAGCACCCCGATCCCTAGCGGGCAAACCCAAGCCAAATGCAGTCCGGGCAGTCCAGACAGGCAGTCCAGGCAGTCCAGGCAGACTTGGAAGACATGGCAGAGATCGTCGTCATCGCGGCGCACCCGCAACTGGACCAGTCACGCGCCACCCGCGCTTTGATGGAATCCGCCGTCCGGCTCATCGGCGGATCAGGCTGGCCCTGCAGTGGGCGCACGCGGCGACTGAATCACTCCAGGCCATCCCACAGCAGCTTGCAAACCGACCAGCGACACCGACCAGCAACACCGCCAAGCAACACCGCCGGCACAGCGACAGCGTAAAACCAGCGGTCGGTGATGACGCTCCGTGACTCACGCAAACTGGCAGGCCTGCTCAAAGCTCAGGCGCGGGCTGCGTGGCAACACCTTGGCCGGGTCGCCATGGCCCAGCGTGCAGATGAAGTTGGTCTTCACCGGGGTGCCGGCCCAGAAGGCCGCGTCCACCTGGCCCAGGTCCATGCCGCTCATCGGGCCGCAGCCCAGGCCCAGCGCGCGCGCGGCCATCATCAGGTAGGCCCCCTGCAAGCTGGAGTTGCGCATCGCGGTGGCTTCGATCAGGGCGGCGTTGCCGACAAACCAGGCCCGCGCGTCGGTGTGCGGAAAGAGCTGCGGCAGTTGCTCGTAAAACGCCATGTCCATGCCGACGATGGCGGTCACCGGGGCGCCCATCACCTTGGGCCGGTTGGCCGGTGAAACACAGGCCGCCAGGCGCTCTTTGGCGTCTGCGCTGCGCACAAAAATGAACCTGGCGGGGCTGCTGTTGGCCGAGGTCGGGCCCCACTTCAGCAGTTCGTAAAGAGCCTGCACGGCGCTGTCCGGCACCGCTTGATCCAAATAGCCGTTTTGCGTGCGGGCCTGGGTGAAGAGTTGGTCGGTGCTGAGGTTCATCGGTGGGCAAGGCAGGAGTCGGCAAAAGCGCAGCGACAATTCTGCTCATGTTTCAGCCTTCCCAAGCCGACGTTCGCCGCTTCTTCTGCGCCACCCATGCGCGCCAACGCAGTGGCGCACCGCTGGAGCCCATGCAGGCGGTGGCCGCGCGCTGGATCACCGAACACCCCGAATACCACGCCGATCTGGCCGATGAAGCCAAGGCCCTGAGCACCGTCTACACCGTGGAAGAAGGCCGCACCAACCCCTTCTTGCACCTGAGCATGCACCTGTCGATCGCCGAGCAGGTGGCGATAGACCAACCCACCGGCATCCGCCAGGCGGTGGACCTGCTGGCGGCACGGCGCAATTCACTGCACGAGGCCCACCATGAGGTAATGGAATGCCTGGGCGACATGATCTGGAGCAGCCAGCGCAGCGGTCTGCCACCCGATGGGCAGGCCTACCTGGAAGCCGTGCGAAAGCGTGCAACGGCCTGACGCTGCAGATCCTGCAGGGCAGACGCACCGGGCCACAGACGCACCGGGCCAGGCGCTCTTCAAGCCGCGCGTGTCGGCTGACCTTCTTCAGTTCTGAGCCGGTCCGGGCGGTGGCTGCCAGAGTTCAATGCGGTTGCCGTCGGGGTCCATCACCCAGCCGAATTTGCCGTAGTCGGACTCGTCGACCTTGTCGTCCACCACGCAGCCTTCTGCGCGCAAGAGCGCCAGCACGGTATGCAGATCTTCAACGCGGTAGTTGATCATGAACGGCGCGGTGCTCGGCGCAAAGTAGGTCGACCCCGCATCAAAGACGCTCCACACCGTGGCCCCGTGGGCGGCCGGGGCGGACGCGGGCGCCGCAGGGTCGTTCCACTGAAAGGTCAGGCCGCCCCATTCCTGGATGTCCATGCCCAGGTGCCTGCGGTACCAGGCGCGCAGGGAGTCCGGATCGCGCGATATGAAGAAGATGCCGCCAATACCCGTGACGCGCTTCATATCGGCTCCTTTCACTTGATGGTGATCCAGGGTACTTCCAGCCAGTTGTCGGCCCGGTGCACAGCATCCACGTTGCTGCGCAGGGCCCAGGGGATGACCTGCCGGTGCAGGGGTATCAGATGCACCTGGGTCTTGTACTCACGCAATGCAGCCTTGACCAGCTCTTCGCGCCTTTTCGCATCGGGTTCCTGGCTTTGCGCCACCGCGGCCTGCTCGAACTTTTCATTGCGCACGCGGCCCCAGTTGTACAGGCCCACTCCGCCTTCCGTGGGAAAACGCATCACGGGGGTCAGCGTGGTTTCGGCGTCGGTGATGGCACCGCCCCAGCCCAGCAGGTAAAAGCTGGTGTCGAGCTTTTCCAGCTTGGGAAAGTACTGGGTGCGCGGCATCGCATTGACCTTGATCTTGACCTTGATCTGCGCCCACATGGCCGCCAGTGCCAGGCAGATTTCTTCATCGTTGACGTAGCGGTTGTTGGGGCAGTCGAGGGTGACTTCAAAGCCGTCGGCGTAGCCCGCCTCCGCCATCAGCGAACGGGCCTTGCCCAGGTCGAACGGCAGCCGCGTTTCCAGCTGCGCGTCGTTGTAGCTGCCCTGCGGACTGGCCGTTAGCGCGCCCGTGGGCGCACTCTGGCCGTTCATCAACTTCACCTTCATGGTCTCGATGTCCACCGCGTGGTAAAGCGCCTGGCGAACGCGCAAGTCCTTGAACGGGTTCTTGCCCTTCACGCTGCTGTACAGCAACTCGTCGCGGTACTGGTCCATGCCCAAAAAAAGCAGGCGGTTTTCGGGGCCGTCGACCACCTTCACGCCAGAGGTGTTGCGCAGCCGGGCGATGTCGCGCGGGGCCGGGTCCAGCACCAGGTCGATCTCGCCCGACACCAGGGCGGCCAGTCGGGTGGCGTCGTTGGCAACGGGGGTGTAGACGATGTCTTGCACGTTGCCTTCGAACTTGCCCCACCACTGGGCATGGCGCTTGAAGGTGGTCTTGATGCCCGGCTGGCGGTTCACCAGCATGAAGGGGCCGGTGCCGTTGGCGTTGAAACCGGCGTAGCTCTCTTCGCGGTTTTTGTAGTCCAAGGGCTTGGTGACCTTGTGCTTTTCACACCAGGCCCGGCTCATGATGAAGACGGTGTCCAGGTGCTGCAGGAAGACCGGGTTGATTTTGCTCAGACGGAACTCCACCGTTTCCTTGTCCACCGCCACGGCCGTGCCCAGCGCGTTGGCGTAGACGGCGATGTTGGCGGTGGGTTGCTGTGCACGCAGCACCGAGAAGACCACATCGTCGGTCGTCAAGACCGTGCCGTCGTGAAATTTCACGCCCGGTCGCAGCTTGAAGCGCCAGGTCAAGGGGCCGGTCTGCTGCCAGCTGGTGGCCAGCGCGGGCCCGATGCCCAGCAGACGATCACGTTTGACCAACTTCTCGTAGACCTGACCATTCATGCTGTTGGTCAAGCCTTCGTTCTGGGCGTGTGGGTCCATCGTCAATGGGTCGCCTTGGCTGGCCCAGCGCAGCGTCTGTCCTTGCGCTGTTCCCTGCGCCGTTGCCTGTGCCGCCGCAGAAAAAAACGCCAACAGAACGACCCACTTCGTCCAACGCATCCACAGCTGCTTCATCACGGCTCCCAACCCAAGGTGCAGCGCAAGTGTAGTCAGCTGCTGCGGTTCATGGCTTCATGCGCTGAAGCACGTCGGGGTCGGCCCACAGCTCATCCAGGTGTGGGAACCGGGCAGCACCGCCTTCTTCGCGTCCGGTGATGCGATCTTGGGTCCCGGGCTTGGACAGATCCAGTCGAACGGGCGTGATGTGCAACTGCGACTTGGTGGAGAAAAAGACCATCACCACCGGCGCTACCAACTTGCCTGCGGTTTGCTCCACCACCACCGCCAGCCTGCCCGACTCCAGCTTGACCAAAGAACCGGTCGGGTAAATGCCCAGGCTCTGCACAAACGCAGAGAACAAGGCGGGGTCGAAATGCCCTTTCCAGGACGCCATGCGGGCGATCGACTGCGCGGGGTCCCAGCCCGCTTTGTAGGGGCGGTTGGACGAAATGGCGTCGTACACATCGCAGACGGCACCCATGCGGGCCATCAGGCTGATCTGGTCGCCCGGCAGACGGTGTGGGTAGCCGGTGCCGTCCATGCGTTCGTGGTGGTGCAGGGCCACGTCCAAGGTCGACTCCAGCACCGCCTGCCCGCCCAGCAAAAGCTCGTGGCCGCGCTCGGGGTGGGTTCGGATCAAGGCAAACTCGTTGTCGGTCAGACTGCCGGGCTTGTTCAGCACGTCCAGCGGCATGACCGCCTTGCCCAGGTCGTGCATCAGTCCGGCCAGACCGGCGGCGCGGCAGTCGTCTTCGCTCAAGCCCGTTTGGCGCGCCAGTGCCACCATCAAGGCACAAACCGCCACCGAGTGCATGTAGCTGTAGTCGTCACGGCTTTTGAGCCGCGCCAAGCTGACGATGGCGCCGGGGTTGCGCAGCACCGAGTTGGAAATGTCTTCCACCAAGGGCAGGCAGCGCTCAGCGTCTACCGTTTTGCCCATGCGGGCCTCGTTGAACATGGCGGTGACAGCGGCACGGCCCTGCTGACAGATGGCGGCCGCCTGTTTGATCTCGGCTGCCATGGGGCGGTCAGCCAGCCTTGCCAGGTCGGGCGACGATCTGTCAGGTTGCGGCAGGGGCGATGCGTTGGCCGCAGCAGCGACAGGGGCGCTGCGCACCGGTTCGGGCTCGACACGGTCGGCCACGTCCAGCCCCAAGGCGTTGTCGATCCAGCACTCGGCCAGACCACAGGTCTGCAACAGCTTCAGGTCGGCAGTGCTGTTGATGACAAACCGCGTCTTCCAGAAGGGGTGAGCCATCCACGAGCCCTCCAGCTTGTGCAGGTGCATGCCCATGCGCAGCGCTTTGATGGGTATCTTCTTCAGCATGAGGGGTGCGATGACACGGTTCTGGTGGAGTCCAGAATCGTTATCGGCGCTTGCACGGGGAGCTTGAGCCCACGAGGTACAGCGGGGCCGCGGGGGTTGTGGGCGGTGCCGGATCACATCGACTGAAATCAGGTCTTTCCCGAGTTTCCTGTGTTGGCTTCAGCGCTGGTTCGGCCCTGCGGTCGAACCCTTCCAGGCTTACACAAACCGAAAGCTGATGCTGCCCAAAGGCCCGTAGTCGGCATGCAGGTTGTCACCCCGCACGGCAGTGGTGGGCCGGGTGAAAGAGCCAGCTAACACCACGTCGCCGGCCCGCAACCCTTCTCCGTGCGGTGCCAGCTTGTTGGCCAACCAGGCCACGCCATTGGCCGGGTGGTTCAGCACCCCAGCGGCCAGGCCGGTTTCTTCCACCACGCCGTTCTTGTGCAACAGCGCGCCCACCCAACGCAGGTCCACATCCAGCGGCCGCACTGGCCGGCCACCCAGCACGATGCCGGCGTTGGCGGCGAAATCACTGATGGTGTCAAAGACCTTGCGCGGCACCTTGGTGTCGCGGTCGAACTGCTCGATGCGGGCGTCGATGATTTCCAGCGCCGGGCTGACGTACTTGGTGGCCGACAAAACATCAAACAGCGTGACGCCGGGCCCTTCAAGCGGCTTGCCCAGGATGAAGGCCAGCTCCACTTCGATGCGCGGGGCGATGAAGCGGTCGATGGCAATGTCGCCACCCGAAGCGAAGAACATGTCGTCCATCAGCGGCGCGTAGTCGGGCTCGTCGATCTGGCTGGACAGCTGCATGGCGCGCGACGTGAGGCCGATCTTGCGGCCCAGGATGCGGCGCCCTGCGGCCAGTTCCAGCTTCACCCATTCGCGTTGGATGGCGTAGCCGTCCTCGACCGTCATGTGCGGAAAACGCTGAGAGAAATGGCGCAAGGGCGTGCGGGTCTTGCGGGCGGCTTGCAGTTCAAGCGCCAAGGCTTGCAGCGTCTCAGTCGGCAGCATGTCAGGCCTTGGGTGCGGGTTGGGTTAACGGGTGGGCAGGGTGAGCAAACAAGGGGTGCAGGGTGCTGTACTTGGCGTCAAAGACCTCGGCGCCTTCGTCGATCTGCAAGGTCACGCCCACCGGGCGCTGCGTGGCCAAGGGCTCGAAGTGCAGCCGTGCTGCTGCGGCCAACAGCTGGCCGGCCTGGGCATGAACCGCCGCGCTGCGGCCACGCGCCATGCGCAGGTTGAGATAGACAAAGCCATAGTCGCCACGGCCATCGGCCACCGCGTGGTGGGCTGCCGGGTAGGCCAGAACGCGCACGCCGCCGGTGGGGAAAACGGCTTGCCCTGCTTCGTCCTTCACTGCCAACAGCGTGTCGGCCAACGCTCGACACAACACGGTCATGTTGGTGTGGGGTTCGAGGTTGCCGGAGTAGAGGATGACCAGATGGGGCATGGTGTGTTCCAAAGCGATCATTGAGCTACAGACGCCCGCCGGCCCAAGCCGGTGGGCTGGGCTGGCCGACGCCGCTGAGCTGAGCGGGCATGGGTGAAACCGGGAAGATGGCGTTGATCTGCCCGGTGCCCGAGCTGGGGAAAAACGGCGTCACCACTTCAACGCTCTGGTCGTAGCGGTTCCAACCCAAGGCGCCCAACAGCATGGCGGTGTCGTGCATGAAACCTTCGCCGTGGCCCTTGGCCGCGTACTCGGGCAGCATGTCGCAAAAGTCCGCCCACTCACCACGCTGCCACATGCCCACCACGCTGTGGTCCAGGCGTTCCAGGAAGGGGCTCCACATCTTGTCGCGGTATTCGTCGGCGGTGCCGTTCTGGGCGAAGCGGTGGCTGAGCGAACCACTGGCAAACAGCGCCACGCGGCCGTCGTACTGGTCTTCGATGGCACGCCGAAAAGCCCAGCCCAGGCGGGCGCTTTCGGCCAAGGTGTGCACCTGGCACAGCGCAGAAACCGAGACCACCCGGTAAAACCGGTCGGCGTTCATGTAGCGCATCGGCACCAGGGTGCCGTACTCGGGCGCCAAGGTGGTGGCCGGGTGGGCCAGCGTGGCCACGCCGTGGGCGTTGGCGCTTTGCGCCAGCAGCTGACCCAAGTGCGGGTTGCCATCAAACTCAAAAGCCATGTTGCTGATGAAGTGCGGCAGCTCGTTGCTGGTGTAGACACCCTTGAAGTGCGGTGCGCAGTTGATGTGGTAGCCCGCATTGACCAGCCAGTGGGTGTCGAACACGACGATGGTGTCCACCCCCAGCGCGCGGCAACGGCGGTCGATTTCCCGGTGGCCGTCGATGGCCGCCTGGCGTCTGCCTTTGGCTGGGCCGTCGATCTCGCTCAGAAACATCGACGGCACGTGGGTGATCTTGGCGGCCAGTGCAAGGGTGCCCATGGGGAGGTTCTTCCTGTGGATGCAAAGGTTCAGGGGCGGGCCGTCTGGTCTGCCATCGGGTCTGCCATCGGGTCTGCCATCGGGTCAACCTCAAACGCCCCAACGCGGGATGGGGTGGCTGCCCAACGAGACGGCCACGTTCTTGGGTTCCAGGAACACTTCATAGCTCCAGGTGCCGCCTTCACGGCCGGTGCCGCTGGCCTTGGTGCCGCCAAAAGGTTGGCGCAGATCCCGCACGTTCTGACTGTTGACAAAGCACATGCCCGCTTCAATGGCTGCGGCCACGCGGTGGGCGCGGCCCAGGTTTTCGGTCCAGACGTAGCTGCTCAACCCGTAGGCGATGTTGTTGCTCTTGGCGATGGCGTCGGCCTCGTCCTCAAAAGATATCAAGCAGGCCACCGGCCCGAAGATCTCTTCTTGCGCAATGCGCATGCGGTTGTCGACGTCGGCAAACACCGTCGGCTTGACGAAATTGCCTTGCGCAAGGTGGGTCGGCAGCTCGGGCCGACCCAGCCCGCCACACAGCAGCGTGGCGCCTTCCTGAGTGCCCAGTTCTATGTAGCCGCGCACCTTGGCCAAGTGGGCGGTGCTGATCATCGGGCCGATGGTGGTGGTCTCCAGCAGCGGGTCACCGACCGTGATGCGCTGGGCGCGCTGCGCGAACCGGGCGCAGAAGTCGGCGTAGATGCTCTTTTGCACCAGGATGCGACTGCCTGCGGTGCAGCGCTCGCCGTTGTTGCTGAAGATCATGAAGATGGCGGCGTCCAGCGCACGTTCCAAATCGGCGTCGTCGAAGATCACAAAGGGGCTCTTGCCACCCAGTTCCATGCTGAACTTCTTCAAGCCCGCCGCCTGCACGATGCGGTTGCCGGTGACGGTGCTGCCGGTGAAAGAAATGGCGCGCACGTCCGGGTGTCTGCACAAGGGCTCACCGGCGTCCTTGCCCAGCCCGTGCACGATGTTCAACACCCCCGCCGGGATGCCGGCTTCCAGCGCCAGTTCACCCAGGCGCGCCGCCGTCAGCGGGGACAGCTCGCTCATCTTCAGCACCGCGGTGTTGCCAAAGGCCAGGCAAGGCGCCACCTTCCAGGTCGATGTCATGAAAGGCACGTTCCACGGGCTGATCAGCGCGCACACGCCCACCGGGTGGAACAGCGTGTAGTTCAGGTGCGTGGGTGTGGGGTAGGTGTGGCCGTCGACACGGGTGCACATCTCGGCGAAGTAATGAAAGTTGTCGGCCGCGCGCGGAACCAGCTGTTTGCCGGTTTGCGAAATCACCTGGCCGGTGTCCTGGGTTTCGGTGCGCGCGATGTCGGGCACGTGGGTGGCGATCAGTTCGCCCAGCTTGCGCATCAACCGTGCACGTTCGGTGGCGGGCAGGCCAGCCCATTTGGGGAAGGCCGCTTTGGCGGCAGCCACCGCGGCGTTGACCTCCCATTCGCCACCGGCATCCACTTCAGCCAGCACCTCCTGCGTGGCGGGGTTGATGGTCTGGAAGGTATCTTGGCTGCGGGCTGGCTTGCCGTCGATCAGGTGGTGGATGCGCATGAATCGGGTTTCCTGATGGCTTCTCGAAGACCGGGGTTCACAGCCCGAAGGCTTGGTCGCCGACGATGGTGTTGAGGAGGCTGCCGATGCCGTCGATCTCGCACACCACCTCGTCCCCCACGTTCACATTGACTACGCCATCAGGCGTGCCGGTAAGGATCACGTCGCCGGCCTGCAGCGTCATGAAAGCGCTGAGGTATTCGATCAGCGCCGGGATGTTGTTGATCAGATCCGCCGTGTTGCCCTGTTGTGTGACCTGGCCATTGACCCGCGTGCGCAGCGACAAAGCGTGCGGGTCGGGTACATCGGCAGCGTCCACCAACCAGGGGCCCAGCACCGTTGCGCCGTCGCGGTTTTTCACGCGCAGGTTGGGCCGGTACCAGTTTTCCAGGTAGTCGCGCACGGCATAGTCATTGCAGACCGTGTAGCCGGCCACATGGGCCATCGCGTTGGCCGCGCTGACCTGGCGCGCGGTCTGACCGATGATCACTGCCAGTTCGCACTCGTAGTGCATGAACTTCACGTCGGCCGGCCGGCGCGTGGTGCCGCGGTGCCCGAGCAAGGAGCCTGGGCCCTTGAAAAAAACCAGAGGCTCGTCTTGCGTGGTGAGCGTGAGTTCCTTGGACAACTCTTTCACGTGGTCGGCGTAGTTCAGACCCAGCGCGATGATGGTGCCCACTTCAAACGGCGGCAACCAGACCACGTCGGCCTCGGCCAGCACGCGGCCGTCGGCAAGCTGCAGGCCCGCTGCATGTGGCGTGGCGGTGTGGATGGCGCCGCGGTAGGCCACACGAGCGGTCTTCATGCGGTCTGCGCCACCAAGGTGTTGCTCAAGATGCCCAGGCCGTGGATGCTGACGCTGACCCGCTGACCCACACGGGCCAGCGGTGCACCTGCGGACGCACCCAACAGCAACAGATCACCGCTCTGCAGCGTCATGAACTCGGACACGTCGGCGATCAACTGGGCCACGCCGCGCACCCGGTCTGCCGTGCTGCCCTGCCACACGCATTCACCGTCAACCTCCACCTGCACCGCCAGCGCATCGGGTGAAGGCACTTCGGCCGCTGCAACCACCTGTGAGCCGAGCGGGCAGAGACCGTCGCGGTGCTTGAGCCGCACCGACGGTCGGTAGTGGCTGCCCAGCGGCAGGCTGAAGTGATTGGCCAAGGTGTAGCCCGCCACCACATCCAGCGCGCGGTCTGGCGACACCCGGCAGGCGGTGTGTTTGATGACGATGCCCAACGTGGCGCCGACCTCCAGTCCCTCATGCCCCGCGGGAACCACCACGGCGTCACCATCACGCGCCAAAGTGTGACGCGGCTTGATGGCCAGAACAGGCGCTTTTGGCGCGGCCTTGTAGGGCGCCTGGTTGACGGCATCGCCCAGCGCCAGCAGCTGGGGCCGGTGGTTCAGCAAAGCCACGTACACCGCACCCGAGAGTGCATAGGGCGGCACGTTGAACGAAAAGGGGCGCGCGGTCATGTCGGATAGATCACTAATACATTAGCAATATTGACCTGGGCGTGCTGACCTGTCAAGCGCACCGCCAGTGCGCATCGCCATTGCCCACCGCCGTTGCGCGCGCACGGCCAAGGTGGTTCGCTAAGATGTGAGCATGTCCAGTGCTCGCAACAGCAGCGCCCGGAAAATCAACGGCCGCAAGAAGCCTGGGCGCCATCCGCCCGCCGGGTTTCACCACCGCAACCTGCCCTTGCTGCTTCTGCAAGCCCGGGAAGGTGTGTTGGCGCACTTTCGGCCCATCCTGGCCGCGCACGGGTTGACCGAGCAGCAGTGGCGCATCATCCGCGCCCTGCTGGAAGCGCAAGGCGCGCTGGAACCACGTCAAATCGGGCAGCTGTGCCGCATCTCCAGCCCCAGCCTGGCGGGCGTGCTGGCGCGCATGGACGAGCTGGGTCTGGTGCACCGGGAACGTGTTGCCCAGGACCAGCGGCGGGTGATGGTCACCCTGAGTCCGCGCAGCCGCAGCCTGGCTGACCGGATGGCACCGCAGATCGAAGCCATGTACACACACCTGGAAGCCCACGTCGGCGCCGACGTGGTGGCCCGCCTTTATGCTTCGCTGGACGAGATGATTCAGGTGTTGGAGGACTTGCCCGACGCCGACATCGACCCCATCCCCGATTGAAAACACCAAAAAAAGCGGGCCAGCCCCTTGCAGAGCTAACCCGTTGATTTAATTGGCGGAGTGGACGGGGCTCGAACCCGCGACCCCCGGCGTGACAGGCCGGTATTCTAACCAACTGAACTACCACTCCATGTGGCTTTCGCTGTGGTTACCCACGGCGCAAGTGCCGCACTGAACTTGTCTGACTTGGCGTCCCCTAGGGGATTCGAACCCCTGTAATCACCGTGAAAGGGTGGTGTCCTAGGCCTCTAGACGAAGGGGACGAAACCTTCGAATTTTTTTCTTCTCTTGAACAGCACTTGTCTAGGTGATGGTGGAGGTAAGCGGGATCGAACCGCTGACCTCTTGCATGCCATGCAAGCGCTCTCCCAGCTGAGCTATACCCCCGTTTCAAGCAAGCCCTGGGTTTGGCCCAGGCCCTGAAATTCAAAGATTCAGCGCTGTTCAAGCGAGCCCACGACTATAACCGAAAGGTCAAACGTGCTGCAACCGCAGCAGCACATTTTGGCGCTCGAACAGCGCCAGCAGCGCGTCGATGGACGGTGTCTGTGAGCGGCCGCAGACCAAGACGCGCACGGCCGGCGCCAGTTGCCCCATCTTGACCTGGTGCTCGGCCAGCGTTTCCTTGATGACAACTGCGATGGTGGCCTTGTCCCAATCGATGCGGGCCAGGCGGTCGCGCAGGCTGCGCAGCGCCGGCTTGACGGCGGCGTTGACGTGCTGCTCCAGGTCGGCTGCGGCCGGTGGCGGCGCCACAAAAAGCATGGCGGTCCAGTCGGCCAACTCCACCACCGTGCTGCAGCGGTCCTTGAACAAGGCACAGGCGCGCGCCAGCAGCGCCAGGTCGGCGGCTGCCACACCGCGCTGGGCCAGTTGCGCCTGCACCAACCGCGCCAGCCGTTCGTCGCTGGCCTGTTTGATGTAGTGCGCGTTCACCCAAGCCAGCTTGGCCGGGTCCCATTGCGCCGGGCTCTTGGCCAGGTGGGTGCCGTCAAACCACTGCACCATCTGTTGACTGCTGAAGATCTCTTCGTCGCCATGGCTCCAACCCAGTCGGGCCAGGTAATTGAGCATGGCCTCGGGCAGAAAGCCGGCGTCGCGGTAGGCCGTGACGCTGACCGCGCCGCGGCGTTTGCTGAGCTTTTGCCCGTCGTCACCCAGGATGATGGGGCAGTGACCAAACAGCGGCAGCGGCGCACCCAGTGCGCGGAAGATGTTGATCTGCCAGGGCGTGTTGTTGATGTGTTCGTCGCCGCGGAAAACGTGCGTGATCGCCATGTCCCAGTCGTCCACCACCACGGCGAAGTTGTAGGTGGGCACACCGTCGGGGCGCAGGATGATCAGGTCGTCGATCTCGTGGTTGCTGATGCTGATCGGCCCTTTGACCAGGTCGTCCCAGCTGACCGTTCCACTGGGCGGGTTGGCAAAACGCACCACAGGTTGAACGTCGGCAGGCACCTGCGGCAGGGCCTTGCCCGGCGCGGGGCGCCAGCGGCCGTCATAGTGCGTCTTTTCGCCACGGGCGCGCTGAGCTTCACGCATGGCGTCCAGCTCGGCCGGCTGGCAGTAGCAGCGATAGGCCGTACCCGCTGCCATCATCTGCTCCACCACCGCCTGGTAGCGCGCCAGGCGCTGCATCTGGTAGACCGGGCCTTCATCGTGCTGCAGGCCCAGCCAGTCCATGGACGCCAGGATCTGCTCGACCGAATCCTGCGTCGACCGCGCCACGTCGGTGTCTTCGATGCGCAAGACAAATTCGCCGCCAAAGTGGCGCGCGTAGGCCCAGGAAAACAGCGCCGTTCGTGCCGTGCCCAGGTGCAGGAAACCGGTCGGCGACGGGGCGATGCGGGTGCGAACCTTCTGTGTCATGGCAGTGCGGCCAACCCGCGCAGCAGGTCGGTCTTGATGTCTTCGATGTCTTCCAACCCAACCGCCACGCGCAGCATGCCTTGGGTGATGCCGGCGGCTTCGCGCTGCGCTTCGCTCAAGCGCCCGTGCGAGGTGGTGGCCGGGTGCGTGATCGTGGTCTTGGTGTCGCCCAGGTTCGACGTGACCGAGCAAATCTGTGTCGCATCGGAAACTGCCCAGGCACCCACACGCGCGCCCTTGACCACAAAGGACAGCACCGCACCACCCAGGCCGCGCTGTTGTCTCATGGCCAGTGCATGCTGCGGGTGCGAGGCCAGCCCCGGGTAGTACACACGCTCCACGGCGGGCTGCGTTTCCAGCCACTGCGCCAGCTGCAAGGCGCGCGCACTTTGCGCTTCCATTCGGATGGTCAGGGTCTCCATGCCCTTGAGCACCACCCAGGCGTTAAAAGGCGACAGGCTCAGGCCCGCGCTGCGCATCACGGGAACAAACTTGGCATTGATCAATTCTTCAGGCCCGCACAGTGCGCCCGCAATGACCCGGCCCTGGCCGTCCAGGTACTTGGTGCCGCTGTGCATGACGAGATCGGCACCCAGCTCGACCGGGCGCTGCAGCGCCGGGCTGCAAAAGCAGTTGTCCACCGCCAGCAGGGCGCCGGCGCCATGGGCAATGTCAGCCAAGGCGCGGATGTCACACACCTCGGTCAGCGGGTTGGTGGGGCTTTCGGCAAACAGCAGCCTGGTGCTGGGCAACAAGGCGGCCTTCCAGGCGCCGACGTCGGTCTGCGACACGAAGCTGGTCTGCACGCCAAACTTGGCGAAGTCCTGGAACAACTTGATGGTAGAACCAAAGGTGCTTTGCGAGCACACCACGTGGTCACCGGCCTTGAGCAGGCCCAGGATGATCATGGTGATGGCCGACATGCCACTGCTGGTGCCGATGCAACCGGTGGTGCCCTCCAGCGCGGCCAGGCGGCGCTCCATCATGGTCACGGTGGGGTTGCTGAAGCGGCTGTAGACGAAGGCGTCTTCTTCGTTGGCAAACCGGCGCGCGGCGGTGGCCGCATCAGGGTGATTGAACGAACTGGTGATGAACAACGCCTCGGAATTTTCGCCCCAGGCGGTGGCCGGTAGGCCTTCGCGCACGGCCAGCGTGTCCATCCGGGTGCCCTCGGGCAACTTGACTCTGGGAATCATGATCAGTCCTCGGGCCCTTGCAGGGCCAGACGCGAGTGCGACCCCTCTTCTTCATCTTCAAACTGCAACTTGCGCTGCGCCTTCATCGCTGCGAAGTCTTCCACGCTGACATCGCCGGTCACGTAGTGCCCGTCAAAACAACTGGCTTCAAAACCCCGGATCTTGGGGTTGAGCGCGGCCACCACGCGCTTCATGGCGTCCACGTCTTGATAGATGAGTTGGTCGGCGCCGATGAAGGCGCGAATCTCCTCGATGCTGCGGTTGTGCGCAATCAACTCTTCCTTGGTGGGCATGTCGATGCCATACACATTAGGGAAGCGAACCGGCGGCGCCGCACTGGCCATGTAGACCTTGCGCGCGCCCGCCTCACGGGCCATCTGCACGATCTCCTTGCTGGTGGTGCCACGCACGATGCTGTCGTCCACCAACAACACGTTGCGGCCCTTGAACTCCATGCCGATGGCGTTGAGCTTTTGGCGAACACTCTTCTTGCGCACGCCCTGCCCGGGCATGATGAAGGTGCGGCCCACGTAGCGGTTCTTCACAAAACCTTCGCGGTAGGGCTTGCCCAAGCGGTGCGCCAATTGCATGGCGCTGGGGCGGCTGCTCTCGGGGATGGGGATGACCACGTCGATGTCCGACGGCGGCAGCGTGCTGATGACACGCTGGGCCAGCGTTTCACCGAAGTTCAGACGCGCGTGGTAGACCGACACACCGTCCAACACCGAATCGGGCCGGGCCAGGTAGACGTACTCAAACATGCACGGGTAGAGCTGCGGCGTCTCGGCGCACTGGCGCGTGTGCACATGACCTTGCAGGTCGATGTAGATCGCTTCACCCGGGGCCACGTCGCGCACCAGGCGGTGCGCGGTGCCTTCCAGCGCCACCGACTCGCTGGCCACCATGAATTCACGGCCGCTTTCAGTCAGCGCCTCGCCAAAACACAGCGGCCGAATGCCATAGGGGTCGCGAAAGGCCAGCAAACCGTGCCCGGCGATCAGCGCGATGACGGCGTAGGAACCTTTGATGCGCCGGTGCACCGCGCCGACGGCCTTGAACACATGCTCGGGCGTCAGCGGCAAGTCACGCGCCACCAGTTCCAATTCGTGGGCGAGCACGTTGATCAAGACCTCGGTGTCGCTCTCGGTGTTGATGTGGCGGCGGTCGATGTCGAACAGCTCTTCTTTCAGCGCCTGCGCGTTGGTCAGGTTGCCGTTGTGCACCAGCACGAT
>JAYVSX010000046.1:0-3192 GCA_043774975.1 Rubrivivax sp. | reverse complement strand
GGCCTGCACGGCGCTGGCGCAGGCATTGTGTGCCACCGTGGTGCTGGGTGTGCGTACCAACCAGGCCTTTCTGGCAGCCAGCCTGGGCCACAGCGCGTTTGTCGGTGGCCATGCCACGACGGCCTTCGTTGCCGCCCATGGCGAGGAACTGGTGGCCAGCATGCCCCCACTGCGTGCGCCGCTCGCGGCGCTGGTGCTGTACGCAATGCGCGCCCTGCGCCTGGGCCACGACCCGCAGTGTGTGGGGCTGGCGCTCGCCTGGCCCGTGCCCATGCGTTTTGCCCTGGACGGCGTGGCCCACGAGGCCGCCTTTCAGGCGCTCGGTGGCCCCCGCTACCGCGTCACCCACGGCGGCACCACCCACGACTTGACGCTCGACGCGTGTGGTGCCCACACGGTCACCATCACCTCGGCCAGCGGGCGCGAGTCGCTGGCCTACGCCGCAGGTGCCGACCAGTGCTTCGTGAGCCAGCGTGGCCGCCAGACCGTGATCGACGACCGCACACTGGCGGGTGCCGCCGCGGCCAACACCGCCAGCGCCGGCCTGATCCGTGCGCCGATGGCGGGCCGCATCGTGTCGGTTCCGGTCGTCGCCGGGAGCAAAGTGGCACGCGGCGCGCCGCTGGTGGTGCTTGAAGCGATGAAGATGGAGCATCCCTCGTATGCACCCCTTGACGCCATCGTCAAACGCGTGTGTATCGAAGTCGGCGCCCAGGTGGCAGCCGGCACCTTGTTGATTGAACTGGAAGCACAAACATGACCACCCTCAACGCCGTCACTGAGCTCGACATCGACGGTGACATCGCCGTGTTGTCCCTCAACTCGCCACCCG
This sequence comes from Rubrivivax sp., assembly GCA_043774975.1. Taxonomy (GTDB): domain Bacteria; phylum Pseudomonadota; class Gammaproteobacteria; order Burkholderiales; family Burkholderiaceae_C; genus Rubrivivax. The sequence goes on along the minus strand of JAYVSX010000046.1, from coordinate 2,360 downwards.
TGAACGCCCTGTCCGCCGACGTGCGTGACGGCTTGGCGCTCGGCGTGGCACAGGCCAGTGCCAACCCGAGCGTGAAAGCCCTGGTGCTTCTGTGCGCCGGTAAAACCTTCATCGCCGGGGCCGACATCGCGGGTTTCGGCAAGCCACCGCGAGGAGCCAACCTGTTGCAGACGCTGCGTGACATCGAAGGCGCGCGCATACCGGTCATCGCGGCCATCCACGGCACCGCGCTGGGCGGTGGCTTCGAGGTGGCGCTGGCCTGCCATTACCGGGTCGCTGTGCCCTCCGCCAAATGCGGCCTGCCGGAAGTCAAGCTGGGTTTGCTGCCTGGGGCCGGCGGCACGCAACGCCTGGCGCGCATCGTGGGCGTCGAAACAGCGCTGGAATTCATCACCTCGGGCCAGCAGATCGGCGCGCGCGCGTGTCTCGACAAAGGCATGATCGATGCCCTGCTCGAAGAGGGCAAGCTGCGCGCGGGTGCACTCGCCTTTGCGCGCCAGGTCATAGCTGAGAACCGCCCGCTCAAGAAAGTGCGCGACCTGGACGACAAGATCAGCGCGGCGCGTGGGCGCCCCGAAATCTTCGCCAACTTCCGGCAGGCCAACGCCAGGAAATTCCGCGGTTTTGAAGCACCTGAGTCCATCATTCGTTGTATCGAAGCGGCCGTGAACCTGCCGTTCGACGAGGGCATGGCCATGGAACGCAAACTCTTTGTGGAGTTGGTGACCAGCGCGCAGTCGGCGGCGCAACGGTATGTGTTCTTCGCCGAACGCGCGGTCTGGAAATTGCCCGACGTTGCGCAAGACACGCCCATTCTTCCCGTGGCGAAGGTGGGCATCGTGGGGGCTGGCACCATGGGCGGCGGAATCGCCATGAACTTCCTGAACGTCGGCCTGCCGGTGACCATCGTCGAGACCACCCAGGCCGCGCTGGACCGAGGTGTGGCCACCATCCGGCGCAACTACGAGAACACCGCCAAACGCGGCCGTTTGACCCAGGCCGATGTCGAAAAGCGCATGGCGCTGCTGACCCCCACGCTGTCGCTGGAAGCGCTGGCCGACAGCGACCTGGTGGTGGAAGCCGTGTTCGAGAACATGGAGGTCAAGAAGGACTTGTTCGCCCGGCTCGATGCCATCGTGCAACCGGGAGCCGTGCTGGCCACCAACACCTCGCGCCTGGACGTGAACGAGATCGCATCCGCCACCCAGCGGCCCGAGTCGGTGATCGGCCTGCACTTTTTTTCGCCCGCCAACGTGATGCGCCTGCTCGAAGTGGTGCGCGGCGACAAGAGCTCCAAACCGGTGATTGCGACCTCGATGCATCTGGCGCGCAAGATCGGCAAGATTGCGGCTCTGGTGGGTGTGTGCCCGGGGTTTGTGGGCAACCGCATGCTGGGGCAGCGCCAGCGCGAGGCGCAGCAACTGATCCTCGAAGGCGCCCTGCCCTGGAATGTGGACCGGGTGCTGTTCGACTTCGGGTTTCCGATGGGCCCGTTCGCCATGTCCGACCTCGCCGGCCTTGACCTGGGCTGGACCCGCGAGACCTCCACCGGCCAGACCATGCGCGAGATCCTGTGCGAGCTCGACCGGCGCGGGCAAAAGACCAGCGCCGGCTTTTACGACTACGACGCGCAACGCAACGCAACACCCTCGCCAGTGGTGGAGAAACTGATTCTTGAGCTGGCGGCCAAGAAAGGCATCACGCGTCGCCCGGTGTCCGACGCTGAAATCCTGCAGCGCTGCATTTATCCGATGATCAACGAAGGCGCAAAGATTCTCGAAGAAGGCAAGGCGATCCGCGCCTCCGACATCGACGTCGTCTGGATCAACGGTTACGGCTGGCCAGCCTACCGTGGTGGCCCCATGTTCCATGGCGACAGCATCGGCCTGCAGGTCGTGCTGGACAAGATGCGTGATTTCGAATCGCGCCTGGGCGCCGACTTCAAACCCGCCAAACTGCTTGAAACACTGGCCGCCGAAGGCAGGCGTTTTCAGGACGTCAAGTGACCAGCCCGGCAACCCCCTCCAACAATCAAAGAAAGAGACCTCCACCATGCGCCAAGCAGTCATCGTTTCCTATGCCCGCACCGGCCTGGCCAAGGCCAACCGCGGCGGATTCAACAACACCCCCAGCATGACCATGCTGGGTCATGCCATCGAACACGCGGTCAAGCGCGCTGGCGTGGACCCGGCCGAAGTCGAGGACGTCATCGCCGGCAGCGTGGCGGCCCACGGCAACGTGGCGCGCGCTGCGGCCCTGCTGGCCGGCCTGCCGGTCACCACGTCGGGGGTGTCGCTGCACCGTGCCTGCTCGTCGGGCCTGAACGCCATCGCCAACGCCGCCCATCACATCGTCGAAGA
>JAYVSX010000045.1:0-4855 GCA_043774975.1 Rubrivivax sp. | reverse complement strand
CGTGGCGCGCAGATGGGCGTGCTGCGCTGCGACCACCCCGACATTGAGGAGTTCATCCACGCCAAGGACGGCGGTGACCTGAAAAATTTCAACCTGTCGGTGGGCGTCACCGACACCTTCATGCAGGCGGTGCTGGACGACGGCCTGGTCGAACTGGTCCACCGCGCCGAGCCTGGCGCGGCCCAAAAAGCCGCCGGCGCCTACCAGCAGGGGGCTCCTGGCGGCCAGGGCCCGTGGGTCTATCGCAGCTGCCGCGCGCGTGAGCTGTGGGACCAGATCATGCGTTCCACCTACGACCACGCCGAGCCCGGTGTGCTGTTCCTGGACCACATCAACGACGACAACAACTTGTCGTACTGCGAAAACATCGCGGCCACCAACCCTTGTGCCGAACAGCCGCTGCCACCTTACGGATGCTGCTGCCTGGGTTCGATCGACCTGACGCGCTTTGTGCGCGCAGCGTTCGACGACAACGCCCACTTTGACGACGCAGCCTTTGTGGCCGTGGCGAAGGTCGCCACCCGCATGCTGGACAACGTGCTGGACGTGACCGTGTGGCCGCTGCCGCAGCAGCAGCAAGAGGCGCGCAGCAAGCGCCGCGTGGGCCTGGGTTTCACCGGCCTGGGCGACGCGCTGGTGATGTTGAACCTGCGCTACGACACCGAGCCCGCCCGCCGGATGGCGCGCCACATCGCCGAGCTGCTGCGCGACGCGGCCTACCAGGCTTCGGTGGACCTGGCACGCGAGCGCGGTCCGTTTCCGCTGTTCAACGCCGACCTCTACCTCAGCGGCAGCAGCTTTGCGTCGCGCCTGCCCCCGCCACTGCGTGAGCAGATTCGTTGCCACGGGCTGCGCAACTCGCACCTGCTGTCGATAGCGCCCACCGGCACCATCAGCCTGGCCTTTGCCGACAACGCCAGCAACGGCATTGAACCGGCCTTCAGCTGGAGCTACACACGCAAAAAGCGCATGCCCGATGGCAGCCTGAAGGCTTACCCGGTTGAAGACCATGCGTGGCGCCTGTACCGGCACCTGCGCGGCGAATCGGCTGCGCTGACACCGGCCTTTGTCACCGCACTGGAGATGAGCGCACAAGCCCACGCGGCGATGGTGGCCGCCGTGGCGCCCTGCATCGACACCGCCATCTCCAAGACCGTCAACGTGCCGGCCGACTACCCGTATGCCGACTTCCAGCACCTGTACCTGCAGGCCTGGCAGGACGGGCTGAAGGGCCTGGCTACCTACCGACCCAATGCGGTGCTGGGCTCGGTGCTCAGCGTCACGCCGTCAGCCAGTGGCGAGCCGGCACCGGCCCTGCAGATCGAAGGCGAAAACCGCCGCCTGGCGCTGGACCGCCTGCCCGCGCCGGTGCTGTCGTCGCTGCGCTGGCCGGGCCGGCCCGAATTGCCGGGTGGCAACGCCGCCTGGACCTTCATGGTGCAGCACCCGTTTGGCAACTTCGCATTGTTTGTCGGCGAGTTGGCGCCACCCGACGGTGGGCCGGCCCAGCCTTTTGAAGTCTGGGTCAACGGTGCCGAACAGCCGCGCGGCCTGGGTGCCCTGGCCAAGACCTTGTCGATGGACCTGCGCGCCAACGACGCCGCCTGGCTGCAGCTGAAACTGGACGCGCTGTCCACCGTGGCCGAAGAGCGCGCCTTCGAGATGCCGTTTCCGCCGCACGGCGAGCGCCGGTTGTTTCCCGGTGTGGTGGCGGCCACCGCGGCGCTGATCCGCTGGCGTTGTGAGCAGCTGCAGGCGTTGCCAGCGCAGGGCCGCACCACGCCCACGCCAGTGATGGACGCGATGTTCAGCGTCAGCGAGCCGCACACCGGCCCCTCGGGCACGCTGGCCTGGGCCGTCGACATCGACAACCCGGCGTCTGGAGAAGCCTTCACGCTGACGCTGAAAGAAGTCACCCTGCCGGGGCCCGATGGCGGCACGGTGACGCGGCCCTGCGCGCTGGGGTTTTCGGGCAACTACCCGCGCGCGCTGGACGGCCTGGCGCGGGTGCTGTCGCTGGACATGCGGGTGGTCGACCCGGCGTGGATCGGCATGAAGTTGCGCAAGCTGCTGAACTACGCCGAGCCCTTGGGCCACTTCATGGCCTTTGTGCCGGGCCTGCCGCACGGCCAGCGCCGCCAGCAGACCTGGCCGTCGACGGTGGCCTACCTGGCGCGGCTGATCATCCACCGCTACAGCATGCTGGGCGTGCTCAACGAAGCCGGCTATCCGCTGCGCGACATGGGGGTGCTGGAGTCGTCGCGCACACCCCAGGATCGCGCGCCGGTGATGGCGGGCAAGGTGTGTGTGGAATGTGGCAACGCCACCGTCATCCACAAGGACGGCTGCGACTTCTGCACCGCCTGCGGCGACGTGGGACAGTGTGGCTGATGCACACTGACTGACGCGCACGAACTGATGCACACCGGCCCGGCCCTGAAGTACCTGCAAGGCTATGCGCCTGCTTTGCTGACCCAGGTTCAGGGCCTGATTGACACCGGCCAGCTGGCCCAGACCATCGCCCAGCGCCACCCGCAAACCCACACGGTGAAGAGCGAGCGTGCGCTGTACGACTACGTCAGTGAACTGAAGGCGCGCCACATGAAAAGCGCGCCGCCGCTGGCCAAGGTGGCTTTTGACGCCAAGCTGCATGTGCTGAACAACGTGCTGGGCACCCACACCACCGTATCGCGTGTGCAAGGCGGACAGCTCAAAACCAAGCGCGAGATCCGCATTGCCACGCTGTTCAAGGACGCACCGGCCAACTTCTTGCGCATGATCGTGGTGCACGAGTTGGCGCACCTGAAAGAACGTGCGCACGACAAGGCTTTTTACGCGCTGTGCCAGCACATGGAGCCCGACTACCACCAGCTGGAGTTTGATTTGCGCCTGTGGCTCACCGCGCAAGAGTTGCCTTCGGCACTGGCCTGAAAACCCGCTTCGTTAGCCGCTTCGTTGCCCGCTTCAAAGAACGTTCCAGACCTGGCTGGCCAGCAGCACAACGTAAACGTGGTGGTGCCTGCGCTGGCGCTTGGGGCCAGGCGCTGCGGGCGCAGCGGGCGGAGCAGGCATTACACCCAGCCTTGGCGCCAACGGGTGGCATCGGTCAGTTCGCGCCAGGGCAGCAAGACGGTGCGCTTGGAGTGGATGGCTTCAAGCTGCACGTCGTCAATGCGCGTGGCGGGCGGAATGGGCTCGATCACCAGGGTGACCATGAAGTGCTTTTCGCGGTGGGCGGGGATGAAGGCGGTCCACTTGGAGTGCAGCAGCTTTTTGGGGCTGAGGGGGTTTCGGAATTGATGAGGATTGATCATGGCTTTCAAGGGGTTACGGCCGCGGTAGCTGAAACGCAGGGGCGAGTTTGGATGGGCCAAGCAGGGTTCGCACGGCGGACAAGGGCATGGCTGCTTCTCCGGCTGACAGGCGCGGTGGAATGGGCCGGTAGCCGCGCTCAGGCTGCGTTTACGCCGCGCTGGGTTCGCCCAAGGACAGGTCCAACAACATCGTGCTGGCCAAGCTGCCCAGCTCGGCGCGCAGCGCGGCCAGGTCCACGGTTTGGGGCACCAGCACCTGCGAGCGCACCTGAAACTGCGGCCCTGCGGCGGCGCCTTCGTTCAAGACCTCGGTGTGCAGCTGCTCGATGCTGATGCCGCGCTCGGCCAGCACGCGGGTCAGCTGGCTGACGATGCCCACGCGGTCGCTGCCCACCAGGTCCAGCTGGTGGCGGCGCATGCCGGCGGGCACGGCGCTGGCGTCGCTGCGCGCCACCACCACACGCAGGCCGGCGCTTTCCAGGCCTTGCAGGGCGGTGGTTAAGGCGTCGGCGTTTTCAGGCGCGACCTGGATCTGCACCATGCCGGCAAATTCGCCCGCCAGCTTGGCCAGGTGGCTGGCCGACCAGTTGGCGCCAAAGCGTTGCGCCCGCTCGGCCAGCGCACTGACGATGCCGGGGCGGTCGGTGCCCATCACGGTGACCACCAGGGACGTGAGCGCGCGCTCGGCGTCTCCGCTCACCGCCACCGAGCGGCGCAGCATGGGCGCCTGGGTGGCAAAGCGCGGGTCCTGCTGGCTGGCCGGCAGTTGGCTGGTGGCGCGTGCATGCTGCACCACCTGGGTCAGCAGCTTCAGGCCCATCGGCGCCAGCGCGCGCTCCCACAGGTCGCGGGCGTTTTCGCCGCGGCCCACAAAACACCAGTCTTGCGCGGCAATCGGGCCGGCGTCCCAGCCGTCGGCCAGGTGGTAGACGCTGCCACCGGCAATCGGGTCGCCTTCGCGGATGGTCCACTCCACCGCCGCAATGCCACGGTGGCGTGGCAGCAGGCTGGGGTGGTAGCCCACGCCGCCCAGGCGGGCGCGGGCCAGGGCCTCGTCGCTGATGCGGGCGTGGGTGTGGGCGGCCACGATCAGGTCGGTGCCCGCGGTTATGGCTTCACCGGGCACGATCTTGGGGTTGACCATCACGTGCAGCGGCAGGCCGGCGGCCAGCGCGGCCAGCGCCAGGCGGTCGTCGGCGGCGGGCGCCACCACGCAGCTGATTTCTACGCCGCTCTCGCGCCGCAGGGCCTCTAAAACCGTGGCTCCGAAATAGCGTGAACCCACCACTGCGCACTTCATCTGTCTTGCCCCCATTCAGGTGCTGTTGAAGCCGGCCCATGCCGCCCCATCACAGGGCCGCCAGTTTAGGGGCGCGGGATCGAAAGGGCAGCAAAAGAGCGGCACAAGAGAGCGGCCGGCTGCTGGGTGGACCTGCGCGCATCTAGGAGCCTGTCGGACTTGGGGAACGTCGGCTGCAATTTGGCCGCAGCGGTCCATTTTTCACCGGCCTTTTGTCCCATAGCTATGGCTATGGGCCTGC